>JAEYZJ010000162.1 GCA_023430705.1 Pseudomonadota bacterium
TGCGGAAGTCCACCGTACGCCCCTGCCCGTCGGTCAGCCGGCCGTCGTCGAGCACCTGCAGGAGCACGTTGAACACGTCCGGATGCGCCTTCTCGACCTCGTCGAACAGCACGACCTGGTAGGGCCGCCGGCGCACCGCCTCGGTCAGCACCCCGCCTTCGTCATAGCCGACATAGCCCGGAGGGGCGCCGATCAACCGCGCGACCGAGTGCTTTTCCATGAACTCGCTCATGTCGAGCCGGACCATCGCGGTCTCGTCGTCGAACAGGAAGTTCGCGAGCGCCTTGGTGAGCTCGGTCTTGCCCACGCCGGTGGGGCCGAGGAACATGAACGAGCCGATCGGCCGGTTCGGGTCCTGCAGCCCGGCCCGGGCGCGCCGCACCGCCTTGGACACGGCTTCCACCGCCTCCTCCTGGCCGATGACGCGCTTGCCGAGCGCCTTTTCCATGTTCAGCAGCTTCTCGCGCTCGCCCTCGAGCATGCGGTCGACCGGAATGCCGGTCCAGCGGCTGACCACCTGCGCGATATGGGTGGGCTGCACGACTTCCTCGACCATCGGGTTTTCGGGCTTGCCGTCCCCGTTCGGGTCCTCGGCCGTCTTGATGCGCTTCTCGAGGTCGGGAATGACGCCATAGGCGAGCTCTCCCGCCCGCGCCAGGTTCCCCTGCCGCTGCGCCAGTTCGAGGTCGGTGCGCGCTCTGTCGAGCTCTTCCTTGAGCTTCTGGCCGCCCTGCATGCGCTCCTTTTCGGCCTGCCAGCGCTGGGTGAGCGCGTTGGCCTTCTCCTCGACATCGGCGAGCTCCTGCTCGAGCCGGCCGAGCCGGGTCTTGGAGCCCTCGTCCGATTCCTTCTTCAGCGCCTCGCGCTCGATCTTGAGCTGCATGATGCGCCGGTCGAGCTCATCGAGTTCCTCGGGCTTGGATTCGGCGGCCATGCGCAGGCGCGCCGCCGCCTCGTCGACGAGGTCGATGGCCTTGTCGGGCAGGAACCGGTCCGCGATGTAGCGGTTCGAAAGCGTCGAGGCGGCCACCAGCGCGGCGTCCGAGATGCGGATGCCGTGATGCAGCTCGTACTTCTCCTTGAGCCCGCGCAGGATCGAGATGGTGTCCTCGACGGTCGGCTCGCTGACGAACACCGGCTGGAAGCGGCGGGCGAGCGCGGCGTCCTTCTCGACATGCTTGCGGTACTCGTCGAGCGTGGTGGCGCCCACGCAGTGGAGTTCGCCGCGCGCCAGCGCCGGCTTCAGCAGGTTCGACGCATCCATCGCGCCGTCGGCCTTGCCGGCTCCGACCAGCGTATGCATCTCGTCGATGAACAGGATGATCTGGCCGTCGGAAGAGGTGATCTCGTTCAGCACGGCCTTCAGCCGCTCCTCGAACTCGCCGCGATACTTCGCGCCGGCGATGAGCGCACCCATGTCGAGCGACAGCAGCGCCTTGTTCTTGAGCGATTCGGGCACGTCGCCGTTGACGATGCGGATGGCGAGGCCCTCGACGATCGCCGTCTTGCCCACGCCCGGCTCGCCGATCAGCACCGGGTTGTTCTTGGTGCGGCGGCTCAGCACCTGCACGGTGCGCCGGATTTCCTCGTCACGGCCGATGACCGGATCGATCTTGCCCTCGCGCGCCGCCTCGGTGAGGTCGCGCGCGTACTTCTTCAGCGCATCGTAGGTGTTCTCGGCCGAGGCCGAGTCGGCCGTGCGGCCCTTGCGGATTTCGTTGATGGCCTCGTTGAGGCCCTGCGGCTTGACGCCCGCCGAAGCGAGGATCTTGCCGGCGTCGGTGTCCTTTTCCACCGCCAGCGCAAGCAGCAGCCGCTCGACGGTGACGAACGAGTCGCCCGCCTTCTGCGCCGCGCTCTCGGCGGTATCGAACACGCGCGCGAGTTCGCGGCCGAGATAGAGCTGCCCCGCGTCGCCCGATACCTTTGGAATCTTGTTGAGGGCCGCCTCGGTCTCGGCGCGCGCGATCCGCGCATCGCCGCCGGCCCTGCCGATCAGCCCTGCCGCCATGCCCTCGTCGTCGTCGAGCAGCACCTTGAGCAGGTGGATGGGGGCGAATTGCTGGTGCCCCTGGCCGAGCGCCAGCTGCTGCGCATTCTGGATGAAGCCGCGCGCCCGCTCGGTGTACTTCTCAATGTTCATTCAACTCTCCTGTCTGCACGCTGGTCCACCCTCGATTGAGGCATGGCGCCACCGCCTGAAGCGTTGATTTGGCTCAAGCGGACAATCCGCGCGGGCCAGATCAGGTTCCGGGGCCCGCTTGGCGGCGCTCCCGATCCCGCCGCTGATATGGGGAGCCATTGGCAAAACAAAAGGCCGGGATCGCTCCCGGCCTTTTGAATTTTCCAAGGCTGTCCGTGGGCCCGCCCGGCCTACTCGGCCGGCGCGTTGCCGGCCGTCAGGAAGGCCGGCAGCTCGCCCACTTCGGGCTGCGGCGCACCGGCGGGATCGCTCCCGCCCTCGCCGTTGGCGCCACGCGAGCGGCGGCGCGGACGGCGGTCGCGCCGGCGCGGGGCATCGCCCTCGGCCTGCTGCGTTTCGCCTTCGCCTGCCGGGGCGCCTTCGACCACGGCATTGCCGTCGCCCTCGGCGCTCTCGCCCTGCGTCTGCGTCTCGCCCTGGGGCTGCCCCTGCTGGCCGCCCTGCTGGCCGTTGTTCTGCTGCGGCTGCGGGGGGAACTGGCGCGGCTCCGGCGATGCGAAGCGGTCGTTCATCGGAGCGAAATCGTCGTCGAAATCGTCCTCGTCCTGCTGCACTTCGCCGCGGAACTGCGCCTGCTGCGCCTGCTGGGCGGCAGAGATGATGCGGAAATAGTGCTCCGCATGCTGGAGGTAATTCTCGGCCATGACGCTGTCGCCGCTCGACTGCGCGTCGCGCGCGAGCTGCAGGTACTTCTCGGCGATGTGGGCGGCGTTGCCGCGCACCTTCACGTCAGGTCCATTGCTCTCGTAGTTCCGGCTCAGCGGGTTGCCGTGCTTGCGGCCCCCATTGTTGTTCCGGCCGCGGGAGCGGTTCTTGTTGTTCTGTTGATTTGGTCTCATCGTCTCTTTTCAAGCCTTGGAAAAGAATACTGAAGGCAACATTTGGCCATCGCGCACCGGGGGCCGCGGACGCCGATACCATGACGTGAGCGGTCAGTTCCTGACAGTGCCTGAGCTATCGCGGTTATGCCACTTGCGGCCCATCGAGGCGCCCCGGTTCCTCGTCCGAGTGTCGAACACTGCCAATTGCAGTTTCGCCGATGAGCGGGTGGCCGTCTCCTGGGTGCGATCTACTCACACCGCTGACAGCACCGGCAACCTAACCGGTTCGCCCCCGTATTCCAAGCGAAATATTGGCGTTCCCCGACCGATCCTCAAGAGCCCGCGACAAGTCGCGCCACGATCATGCGGTCGAGACCGTTGAGATCGCGCGCCACGTCCACCTCCGCAAAGCCCGCCTGGGCGAGAATGTCGCTGACCGCGCCGGCCTGGCGCGAGCCGATTTCGAACAGCAGCACGCCCCCCGGCCCGAGGAACGATCCGGCCTGCGCCGCGATCTCCCGATAGGCCTCGAGCCCGTCCGCCCCGCCGTCGAGCGCGAGGTGCGGATCGTGCTCGCGCACCTCCCGCATCAGCGTATCGATCTCGGCCGTCTCGATATAGGGCGGGTTCGAGGTGATGAGGTCGAACCGCGCGCCCCGCTCCAGCGGATCGAACCACGAGCCCCTGAGCGTCGTGAAGCGGTCGCCCACCCCGTTCCGGTCGGCATTGAAGCGCGCCATCGCCAGCGCCTCGGCCGACAGGTCCACTGCGACCGCGGTGGCGTGCGGACACTCGGCAAGGAGCGCGATCGGGATGCACCCCGTGCCGGTGCCGAGGTCGAGGATGCGGGGCCTGTCGAGCGGGCCGATGACCTCGAGCCCGCGCTCGACCAGCAGTTCCGTCTCGGGCCGCGGCACCAGCGTGTCCGCATTGAGCCTGAAGCTCAGCCCCCAGAATTCCTTCTCGCCCAGGATCCTGACCACCGGCTCGCCGGCGAGACGCCGCCCGGCATACCCTTCGAGCAGGCGCGTCCCTTCGGCCGGCGCCGGCTCCCGCTCGCGGTTCACCAGCTCCAGCCGGTCCATCCCGAACGCCCTTTCGGCCAGCAGCCTGGCATCCAGTTCCGCCGTGTCGATGTCGGCGAGCCGGAACTGGTCGCGCACCTGCCGCCATGCTGCGCCCACGGTGAGTGTCAGGAAACCCTCTCCATCGCTGCCAGCTGCGCCGCCTGGTGCTCGGTGATCAGCGCCGAGATCAGCTCGTCGAGCGCATCGCCCGCGATCACCCGGTCGAGCTTGTAGAGCGTCAGGTTGATGCGGTGGTCGGTGACCCGCCCCTGCGGGAAGTTGTAGGTGCGGATGCGCTCCGACCGGTCGCCCGATCCCACTTGCTCCTTGCGCGTCTCCGAGCGCGCCGTGTCGCGGGCATGGCGCTGCTCCTCGTAGAGCCGCGCCTGCAGCACCTTCATCGCGGTGGCCCGGTTCTGGTGCTGGCTCTTCTGGCTGGCGGTGACCACGATGCCGGTCGGCAGGTGCGTGATGCGCACCGCCGAGTCGGTGGTGTTGACGTGCTGCCCGCCCGCTCCCGACGAGCGCATGGTGTCGATGCGGATGTCCTCGGGCCTGACGTCGATGTCGATGTCCTCGACCTCGGGCAGCACCGCCACGGTCGCCGCCGAGGTATGGATGCGCCCCTGCGTCTCGGTCGCCGGCACGCGCTGCACGCGATGCACGCCGCTCTCGTACTTCATCCGCGCGAACACGCCCTTGCCGGTGATGTTGGCGACCACTTCCTTGTAGCCGCCCATCTCGCCCGGGCTCTCCTCCATCAGGGTGAACTTCCACCCCATGAGGTCGGCATAGCGCTGGTACATGCGCAGCAGGTCGCCCGCGAACAGCGCCGCCTCGTCGCCGCCCGTGCCGGCGCGCACCTCGAGGATGACGCTCTTGTCGTCGGCCGCGTCCTTGGGCAGCAGCAGGATCTGGATTTCCGATATCGCCTGCTCGATCCGGGGCTTCAGCTCGGCGATCTCGGCGGCCGCCATCTCGGCCATCTCCCGGTCGCCCGATGCGGCCAGTTCCTCCGCCGACCGCAGGTCGGAGGCGAGCTTGCGATAGGCCTGGATCGGCCGCACGATCGGCTCGAGCTCGGCATATTCCTTGCTGAGCCTGACGAACTCCTCCGCGGCCGGGCCGGCCGACATCGCCGCCTCGACATAGTCGAAGCGCTTGGCCAGCGCGTCCAGCTTGTCCTCGGGTAGTGTAGCCATCGGTCAGCCCCTCATTGCCGGGCTCGTCCCGGCAACCCGGTCGCTCGGCGTCGGCCGAGCGGAGCGACTCGTTTCACGCGCAGGACTGCGCATGGCTGGATCACCGGGAGAGGCCCGGTGATGAGGGACAAGAGCATTCAGTCGGAACTTTGCGAACATCAAAAAACTAGATCACCAGTCCCTGCCGCCCTGCCCAGTCGAGCAGCAGGTCACGGATATTGGGACCGCTGGCGCCTTCGAGAAGGGCCGCCGAGACGGAGTTGCGGATCGGCCCGAGTTCGAGCCCGAGAATCATTTCCTTGATCGGGCCGACCGAGGGCGGGCTCATCGACAGCCTTGTCATGCCGATGGCGAGCAGCGCCAGCGCCTCGACCGGCTTGCCGGCCAGCTCGCCGCACATGGTGAGCGGCACGCTGTAGCGCCTCGCCATGTCGACGATGTGCTTGAGCGCCCTGAGGCGCGGCACCGCGATCGGGTCGTAGGCCTTGGCGACCCGCTTGTTGCCGCGGTCGGCCGCCGTCAGGAACATCACGAGGTCGTTGGAGCCGATCGAGACGAAATCGGCCTCCGGCAGCACCTGGTCGAGTTCCCACAGCAGCGACGGCACCTCGATCATGGCGCCCAGCTCGAGCTTGCTCGGCACCTTCTGGCCGGCATGCTTCATGCGTTCGAGTTCCTTGTTGACCACCAGCCGGGTCTGCCGGAACTCCCACGCATCGGTGACCATCGGCACGAGGATCTTCATCGGCCCGCCGTCGGCAGCCTGCAGCAGCGCGCGGATCTGGATGCGCAGCAGCCCCTGCCGGTCGAGCGCGAGGCGCAGCGAGCGGAACCCCATGGCCGGGTTCTCCTCGGCCTCGTAGCGCAGGTACGGGATGACCTTGTCGCCGCCGATGTCGAGCAGGCGGAAGACGATGGGCTTGCCCTCGGTGAGCCGGATCGCCTCGGTGTAGAGCTCCACCTGCTCCCTGAGCCGGGGCAGGCGCGAGGCGATCATGAACTGCAGCTCCGTGCGGAACAGCCCCACGCCCGAGGCGCCAGTGTCCTGCAGCATCGGCAGGTCCGCGACGATCCCGGAATTGTGCAGCAGCGTCACCTCGACCCCGTCGCGCGTGATCGCCGGCTTGTCCTTGAGTTCGAGGTAGTGCGCCCGGCGCTTGGCCCCGAGCCGGACCTTGTCGACATAGACCTGGATCATGTCCGGCGTCGGGCGCAGGTAGACCATGCCCGTCGGGCCGTCGACGATGATGTCGTCGCCCGCCTCGCTCAGCGAGACGATGTTCTCGGCCTGCCCCACCGCCACGAGCCCGAGCGACTTGGCAACGATCGCCACGTGGCTGATCGCGGCCCCCTCCTCGAGCACGATCGCCCGCAGCCGCGAGCGGTCGTATTCGAGCAGCTCGGCCGGTCCCATGTTGCGGGCGACGAGGATCGCGTTCTCGGGCAGTTCCTTCTTGCCGATCGAGCTGCCGTTGCCGGTGAGCACCCGCAGCAGCCGGTTGGCGAGGTCGTCGAGGTCGTGCAGCCGGTCCTTGATGTAGAGGTCGGTCGACCGCATCATCCGGGCGCGCGTGTCGTTCTGCACCCGCTCGACCGCCGCCTCGGCCGTGAGGCCGTTGTCGATCGCCTCCTTCAGCCGGTCGACCCAGCCGCGATCATTGGCGAACATGCGGTAGCTCTCGAGGATCTCGCGGTGATCCGAAAAGCTCTGCATGTCGCCGTGGCTGAGCATCTGGTCGATCGACAGCCGCATCTGGTCGAGGGCCTTGTTGAGCCGCTGCAGCTCGACCTCGGTGTCCTCGGCCACGAAGTTGGTCACCACCACGCGCGGATCGTGCAGCACCACCTGGCCCAGCGCCACGCCGTCGGTGAAGCCGGTGCCGTTGAACGAGCGCGGCCGGCGCAGGTCGATGTCCTGCCCCGGCTTGATCAGCGCGTCGAAGTCGGCGGTCGACATCATCTCGGCGAGCAGCGTCGCCGTGGTCAGCATCGCCTCGATCTCGTCTTCGCTGTAGTCGTGCGCGTCGCGGTTCTGCACCACCAGCACGCCCAGCGTCTGCCCGGCGCGCAGCACGGGCACGCCGAGGAAGGCCCGGAACGCCTCTTCGCCCGTTTCCGGCCGGTAGGCGAAGGACGGGTGCGCGGTGGCGTTCTCGAGGCTCAGCGGCTCGGCCTGCTTGGCGATGATCCCCACGAGCCCCTCGCCCAGCCGCAGCGTGGTCGTATGCACGGCCTCGGGGTTGAAGCCGCGGTTGGCGAAGAGTTCGAGCGCGTTGTCGTCGCGCAGCACGTAGAACGAGCACACATCCGCGTGCATGTTCTCGGCGATGAGGCCCACGATCTTGTCGAGCCGGGCCTGCGAAGCCAGGGGCTCCGCCATGGTTTCGCGCAGCTGCTTCAGGAGCACGCGCGGCCCGGCGATCGTTGTGGCCATGATTCCTGCCCGGCGGCCCGTCGCCGCCCCTCTTGCCAGGGGCGCCGCGACCGTGGGTCTGGGCGTCTCAGGCGTCCTGGTTGTCCAACCCGTAATACGTATGGAGCGCCCGAACCGCAAGTTCGGCATATTCGTCGTCGATCAGCACCGAGGTCTTGATCTCCGACGTCGTGATCAGCTGGATGTTGATCGACTTGTCGGCCAGCGCCTTGAACATCGAGGCGGCGACGCCCGCATGGTTGCGCATGCCCACGCCCACCACCGACACCTTGGCCCCGCCCTTGGCGCTCTGGATCTTGGCGTATTCGAACTTGCCGGCCTCGCCCGCGGCCTCCAGCGCCTTCACCGCCTTGTCGTGCTCGGCATCGGGCACGGTGAAGGTGATGTCGGTGGTCGAGCCGTCCTCGGACACGTTCTGCACGATCATGTCGACCACGATCGACTCGTCGGCCAGCGCCCCGAAGATCGAGGCGGCGACACCCGGCCGGTCCTTGACGTCGCGCAGGGTGATCTTGGACTCGGCACGCGCCAGCGTGACGCCCGAGACGATCTGCTTTTCCATGATCTCATCCTCATCGCATACGATAGTGCCGGGAACCCCCGGAG
>JAEYZJ010000167.1 GCA_023430705.1 Pseudomonadota bacterium
GAGATCGACCGTCGCAGCGCTTCAGCGGCCAGCATCTCGCCCTTCTCTGAAGCGCCACGCAGCGACAGCAACAGCCCGTAGCCCGCCACCGCATCGACGTTCGAGGGGTTGAGTTGCAGGGCCGAGACGAATGCGTCCTCGGCCTCGCCGAACCGGCGCGTCGCCTCGAGAAAGAGGGCGTATTCGCGCCATACCGGACTGGAGGTCGGCGCCAGCTTCAGCGCCTGTTCGATCTGGCGGCCGGCCTCCGCAATCGGCTCCGGGTCAGCATGCCCGGGAGGCAGCGTCCGCAGCGTCGCGTCCAGCAGCAGCGATCCGCTCATCGAC
The DNA here is from genome assembly GCA_023430705.1 of Pseudomonadota bacterium. Lineage (GTDB taxonomy): Bacteria > Pseudomonadota > Alphaproteobacteria > Rhizobiales > Devosiaceae > Devosia_A. Next base: position 328 of record JAEYZJ010000167.1, read on the forward strand.
AGAGCCGACGCCGATCCCGGATCCTTCTTGAGCAGACCTGAAAGGCAGGCGCGGGCCCGATCGCCGGCGGCCATGTCGCCCCGCTCGCGGTAGAGCGTGAACAGGATGCCACACAGGTACTCCGTCTCGTTGCCCGCGATGTCCGGCGTCTCTTCCAGCCATTCTACCGCAGCCGCGTAGAGCGGCCCGTCGATCGCTCCGAGCTGGTCGGCGAACGCGCTCGATATGCTGTCGAGACTGGCAGGCAGGTCGGCGATCGGCACCTTCTGCGTCATGCTCCACAGGACCGCGTCCGAGCCGGCCCGTTTCAGGCTGGCGGTGATCTGCACCTCATCGCCTTCGGTCCTTGCGATGCCGGTCAGTTCGAACGCCGCAGGTGGATCCTCGTTCTGACCCGCACCCTTCACATAAACCGCATCCACGTAGGGAAAGAGATCGAGATCGGTCACAAGTTCGACCGCGAGGCCGGCCACGCTGACACTGGGCGCCTCGGCAGCAGCAACCGAGGTGAACTCGGCCACCGAAACCCGGGGCGGTTCGGGCACGGCGAGGCGGGCCGTGGTGGGCGCCAGAACCTGAGTGGCGATCAGCGCGAGCGCCAGGGCCACTGCCGTCAGCAGCACGATGAGGATGATGTCATCCAGCTGCGCCAGTATGGTTCTTCGTCGTGATCCGCCTGCCGCGGATGACGATTCCGCCGTTCTGGCATCGTTCGTCGCCGATACCGCGATCTCGGGCACGTATCGTCCGACCGGAAGGGTGAAGCGGATGGGCTCATCCGCCCCCGGGCCGGCATAGTATTCTTCAAGCGCTGCCCGGAGGCGCCTCGCCTGCACGCGGACGATCGGATCGGTCTGCGGGTCGAAGCTCTGCGGTCGCCCGAAGACGTCGACTGCAATCAGGTAGGCCTTGATACCTGCCTCGTTTCCACTCAGTCGAGCTTCCACTATGTAATTGAGAAACCTCACGAGTTGAGGAGAACGCGACAGGCCCGGCCATTGCGTCACGCGGGCCAGCGCGGCCTCGATTTCGTCGCGGGGCGGCAATGGCTCGCTCAACTCTTCCCCCTGGGCAACACTGGCCGGAAACTCGGCGATTTACATGTTAATCGCAAGCCGCGTTACAGCCTTGTTACATGGGTTTGCCTGTTCGGGGCCTCCCTTCGCCGGCATATGCGCCTCGTCGCGGTATGGCGCGGGTCGTCATGGGCCTCCTTTACCCCTGCGGCATCTACTCGACGTACTGAGTTTGGCCCGTTGCCGCCCTGGCGGCAGAAGGAAGCATGATGGACGTTCATGGTGCCGGCCGACCCTATATGGCGTTGGTCGACGACGACTCTCACTCTGCCCGGCTCATGATCCGGATGCTTCTTGCCCACGGTGCTCCCTCCGTGGACTGGATGGACGGCGAGGCGATGGCGGCTGCCGATCTCGGCAAACTGCTGGAGAACGACACGGCGCCGCTGCCTGGATTGGTGATCGTTGACCTGAAGAGCTCCTCCTCGGCCACGTCCGACTTCATCGTGAAGCTGCGGAGCATGCGCGACGGGCGGAGCCTGCTGATCGCGGCAATCGCGCCGGCGCTGGACAAGAACGGACGTGACGCGCTGCTCAACGCGGGAGCGGACGCCGTTTTCGAGCGCTGTGCCGACATTGATTCCTTCCGTCGCGAAGCGGCGGCAATCGTGAGTTTCTGGGTGCGCAACCACCACCTGGATGCGGTTGGCACGTAACTACTGCGTCCACAGGTTACGTGCCGGACGGGGAGCGTGTTGCTTCCGGCAGGCCACTGTCGAGTGCATTCCCAAATGCGCTCTCCGTCTTTTGCCTACCATCCCACGCCGATATCCCTGCGGCTGACGGATGGCGGACCGGTGACCCCAAGCGCCGGTCCAAAATGGCGATCTGTCGTGTTCCCTCGCACGACGATCGCCACATACCGGAGAGACGGGGCGCGACACTCCTGACGCTGCCCCGCCTTCTCCGGTGAATGTGTCCCGTTGCGACACTTCTCCTCCGCAACCGCGCTTGACCGCCACCCCCGGATCACCGCAGTTTGCCCGGCGCATCGTCGGAGCCCGCCAATGTTCAGATACGCCCTGTTCGCCGTCGCAGCAGCCGGATTGCTTTCGGCGCCGGTCCTCGCGCAGGAGGGCGTCGATACCTTCGTGCTGCCCGCTGTCAGTGGCATCGCGGTGGCGCAGGCCGCCGAGGCAGGTCTCGGTGTCTGTTTCGGGCCACTGCTCTCCGATGCAGCCCAATGTGCCACGAGCCAGTGCATGCAGCAGAGCGGCCTCGGCGAAGACGATTGCGCGGTGAACCTATGGTGCTACCCGCACGGATGGGTCGCCGACATCTTCATGCAGCACTCCGAAGGGCCACACTGGCACAAGTTCGTCTGCGACCAGCAGAACCGGCAGAGCCTCGAGGCCGCCGTCGAACTGGAGTGTGCGAAGGAGTATCTGGTGGCCTGCGAGATCGTCCGCATCTGGGACTATGACGGCCAGCAGGTGTTCGGCGACGGAGCAGATCCGCAGTTGCCCAGTCCAGAGGAACTCGAGAACTCGAGCGCCCCTGTGCCCGTACCGGCGCCCCAATAGCCGGGCGCCTGGAGGACACTAACGGAACTCAATGCTTCGTCTTGCCCTTGTGCTCGGGCAGGCCCTTACGCCTCGTTTCGGCAAACTCTTCGAGCTGCTCCTCGCTCATCGACTCGTACATCGACTTCGAGGCGCCCTTGAGCTCGCTCTCGCTGGTTTCGCCCCGCTTTGCCGACAGCGCCGCGCCGGCTGCCTTCTGCTGGGCTTTCGATGTTGCGGGCATGGGACAGGTCTCCTCTTGCTGGCACGCGATTCAACGGTCCCCTAGCGGCTCCGTTCCTTCGCGCCCGTGGTTCACCGTCTTGTGCGAGAACGCCCGTAGAGCTGCGAGAACGAGGACCGCCAGCAGCGTGACGCCGACGGCGATGAAGTAGTAGCCGAGCGCGACCGTCACGCCGACTGCACCCGCAAGCCACATGCCTGCCCCGGTCGTCAGCCCCTGAACGCTGCCCCGCTGCTGGAAGATCGCCCCGGCTCCGAGGAAGGCGATGCCCGCTGTAACCGCTTCGATGGCGCGGATCGGGTCGGCCGTCTGGCTGCCGCCCGACAGCGCCTGGTCGTAAAGCTCGAAGGCAAGCAGGGTGAACAGCGTCGCGGCCACCGCGATCAGAAGATGCGTGCGCAGGCCAGCCGTGCCCTGCGTCGCCCCCCGCTCATAGCCGATGAGTGCTCCGAGCGCGGCGGCGATCAGCAGCCGGATGGCCATCACGTGCTGCGCCGTGTGGTGTGTGTCCTGAAATCCTGTGAGGGTAGCCAGATCCATCGTGACGCTCCTTGGAATCTGCCGGAGCAACGGCCCAAACCTTAACCCGTTCCGCTAACTCTTGTAGGTCTCGTCGCCCTTGCGCATGAGCCGCCGCGGTCCGCTCCCCTCGCCAGCCAGATGATCCCCGAGATTCATCACCGGGCAACTCGTCATCGACAGGCAGCCGCAGCCGATGCAGCCGTTCAGCTCGTCACGCAGCCGCGTCATCAGCACGATTCTCCGGTTCAGCTTGTCGTGCCAGACCTCTGACATCCTTCGCCAATCCTCGGCGCTAGGCGCGTGTCCGGCCGGGATCAGCGCCAGCGCATCCGCCACCTCGCTGAGCGGGATTCCAAGTTCGGTCCCCATCCGTACGATCGCCAGGCGGCGCAACACGTCGCGGTCATACCGCCGCTGGTTGCCTGAGGTCCGGTAGCTCCGGATCAGTCCCTTGCGCTCGTAGAAGTGCAGCGCAGAGACCGCCAGGCCGCTCCGTTCCGCTACCTGCCCGACCGTGAGTTCGCTCGCCATTTTTCTCGCGAAACCCCCTTTACCTCAACCATGCTTCAGGTTGTACAGCCTAGCACCCTCGCAGCCGGATGCCACCCTTCCGGCGAACGAAACACACGGAAACCAAGGCGCGCGCCCCCATGATCACCACGACCAGGTCTCCCTCGATGTTTGCGGAAGGCCGCGCCCTTGCCGCCATTGTGCTCGTCGGCGGCGTGGCCCTGCAGGCGATCGAGACGTTCATCGGCTCGACGCTGCTGCCTTCCGTGGTCAAGGACATCGGCGGACTCGAACTGTTCGCCTGGAACACCACGGTTTTCATCGTGGCCTCGATCATTGCGTCGATCTTTGCTGCCGTCAGGCCGTTCGATCTCGGCCCGCGCGGCATCTACCTCGTCGCCGCTTTCGGCTTCGGCCTTGGCAGCCTCGTCTGCGGCGCCGCGCCGAACATGGAGACAATGCTGGTCGGCCGCGCGGTCCAGGGGTTCGGTGCCGGTCTCCTCACGGCGATGAGCTACGCAATGATCCGGCAGGTGTTCCCGCAGGAGTTCTGGGGTCGCGGCTTTGCGCTGATCTCGAGCGTGTGGGGCGTCGCGACCGTCGTGGGCCCGGCCATCGGCGGCGTCTTCGCGGTGTTCGATGCCTGGCGCTGGGCCTTCTGGCTGCTGGTTCCGCTCGCGGCCGTCGTCGGCCTGCTGGCGCTGCGCGCCATCCCCGCGCGCAGCGACGAAGCCGGCATGACCAACTTCCCCATCCCGCAGATTCTGCTGCTGACCGGCGCCGTTCTCGCCGTTTCGGCAGCGTCCATCCTGACTGAGGGCGCGATGCTGCCTGCGCTCCTGGTCGGACTCGCGGTGCTGGCGATCATTGCGCTGGGCATGATCGACCGGCACCGCGAAATCCGGCTCTTCCCCCGGGGTACGTTCTCGCTTTCGAGCCCGCTCGCTGCGCTGTTCGCCACCATGATGCTGATCAACATGGCGGTGATCTGCGACATGTTCGTGCCGCTCTTCGTGCAGAACCTGCACGGCCAGTCCCCGCTCATCGCCGGCTACATGGTGGCGCTCGTCGCCGTCGGCTGGAGTTCCGGCTCGATGATCACCTCGACCTGGACCGGTCGCCATGCCCGAGCAGTGCTGATGCTCGGGCCGGTGCTGCAGGTGCTGGCAACCCTCGGGCTCGCGCTATCGATGGGCCGCGACAATACCGCCGGTGCCGTGCTGCCGCTGGTACCGATAGGGATCTCTCTGACTTTGCTCGGCCTCGGCGTCGGCGTCGCCTGGCCCCAGGTGTCGACCCGCCTGCTGCAGGCCGCCCCGACCGGTGAGGGCAACCTGACCTCGGCCGCCATGTCGATGGTCCAGCTCTTCGCCTCGGGCCTCGGCGCGGCAATTGCCGGCGTCATCGTGAACGCCGCTGGACTTGCATCGTCGCAGTCGGTCGCCAGCACGATCTCGGCGTCGAACTGGCTGTTTGGCCTCTTTGTCATCGTCCCGCTGATTGCCGTACCGATCGTCTGGAAGATCGTGCGTGGCGAGCGCGGCGATGCCAATGCAGCGGAGCAGCCGGCGGAATAGCTAGACCGTCTTCAGCCAGCCGCCGTCGACGAAATAGGTGGAGCCGGTCGAGTAACTGGCCCTGTCGGAACAGAGGAAGACGAAGAAGTTCGCCAGCTCCTCGGGGCTCGCGAAGCGCTTCATGCCGCCGGCCTCGTCAGCGACGGACTGGAGGTGCGCCTCCCAGTTCTCGCCGGCGATCTCCTTGGCGGTCTTGATCCAGTCCGGGGTCAGGACGAGGCCGGAGTTCACCGTGTTGACCCGGATATTGTCGCCGACCACCTCGTTGGCGAGGGTCTTGGAGAACATCATCAGCGCCGCTTTGGTGGTGTTGTAGATCGGCTCGTACCAGAGCGGCTGCACGGCGCAGATCGAGGCATTGTGGATGATGACGCCGCCGCCATGCGCCTTCATCTGCGGTACCAGCCCGCGCCCCAGTCGGACGGCGGCCATGACGTGCAGGTCCCAGTAATACTGCCACCTGGCGTCGTCGGCCTCGGCGATGGTCTCGTTGGAGCCCGTGCCGGCGTTGTTGATGAGAATATGAGCCCCACCGAGTTGCGCGGCAGCGGCTACCACCTTGGCGCATCCCTCCGCCGTCGCCACGTCGGCGGCAACGCCATGCGCCCCGACCCCGTACTTTGCCGCAATCCGCGCCGCCTCCGAGGTAACCCGATCCTCGCCTCGCGCGATGATCAGCACGTTGGCGCCTTCCGCCGCAAAGCCCTCCGCCACAGCCAGACCGATGCCGACACTGCCGCCGGTGACGACCGCGAGTTTGCCCCCAAGTCCCAGGTTCATCCGATACTTCCCCTCACCCTGGCCCTCTCCCCGGAGGGGAGAGGGGACGCATGTAGCACTGCCGGTGAACCCATCACTCCGCTATCCCCTCCAGGGAGAGGGCGGGGTGAGGTGCAGCCCGCGCTACGCGTCTTCCATCAGGATCTGCAGCTTCACGTCCGTTGGCCGCCCTTCAACAGCGCGGTCGAACGCCTTGATCGCGTCCTCGAAGCTGAAGGTCTCCGAGATGAGCGGCTTGAGGTCGACGCGCCCCGAGGCCATCAGCGCGATGGCGCGATCGTACTGGTGGGCATAGCGGAACACCGACGCGATGGTGATCTCCTTGACCGACAGCGAGGCGATATCGAAATCGACCGGCTCGACCGGCAGGCCGACCACCACGATGGTGCCGCCCGGGCGGACCACATCGACGATGCCCTGCCACGCCCGCGGCGAACCGGAGCACTCGAACACGATGTCCGCGCCCCAGTTGTCGGTGAGCCGGTTGACCTCGTCGACGAGCTTCCTGTCGCTGATGTTGACCGGGATCACGCCCTGGTACTTCGCTGCGATATCGAGCTTGGGCTGGGCGAGGTCGGTGATGATCACCCGCGCGCAGCCGCCGGCCAGCGCAGCGAGCGCCACCATCGTGCCGATCGGTCCCGCGCCCATGACGATGGCCGTGTCGCCCGGCGTGATCCTGGCCTTGGTCGCCGCCTGCATGCCCACGGCGAAGGGCTCGACCATCGCCCCTTCGGCAAAGCTCACATT
>JAEYZJ010000179.1 GCA_023430705.1 Pseudomonadota bacterium
TCGTATGACGACTCGATGATCGCGGCCAGCCGCGCCTCGGCGTTGCTGCTCCGGCTGTATCGCACCGCCTTGCGCCCCCTGTCGTCGGTCAATTAGCCGAAAGCCCCCGTGTGCGACGCATAACCTCGTGAACGTAGCGTGGTTCCGGGCCGGGTGAAAGAAAAAGCGGGGCGGCCCGGAGGCGCCGGGCCCTGCGGACCGGGCGCCTGGGGCCGCCGCCCCTCGACAGGCCCGAACGAACCGCCTATATGGCCCGCCCCGCCCGCGGCACGACGCGCCAGGCGGCCCTCACGCGTATCACGGAGCAGGCGGAATGGCGCGAACCCATTGCGGCATGGATTTCGGCACTTCCAACTCAACCTTCGCCGTGGCGGGCGACAACGAGGCGGCGAGGCTGCTGCCGCTCGAGGACGGCAAGCCGACCATCCCGTCGGCGATCTTCTTTTCCTTCGAGGAGAACCGGACCTTCTTCGGCCGACAGGCGGTGAGCGAGTACGTCACCGGCGCGGACGGGCGCCTCATGCGCTCGATAAAGAGCGTGCTGGGCACCTCGCTGTTCAACGACACGACCCGGGTCAAGCGCGAGGCGCTCAAGTTCTCCGACATCCTCGGCCGGTTCATCGGCGAGCTGAAGCACCGCGCCGAGGCCGGGCTCGGCCGTGAAGTCGACGAGATCGTCTGCGGCCGGCCGGTGCGCTTCGTCGACGACGACGACGCCGCCGACGCGGAGGCGCAGCTGCAGCTCGAGGGCGCGGTGCGGGCGCAGGGCTACCGGCATGTCGAATTCCAGTTCGAACCGATCGCGGCGGCGCTCGACTACGAGCAGCAGGTGACGCGCGAGGAGCTGGGGCTCGTCGCCGACATCGGCGGCGGCACCTCCGACTTCACGGTCATCCGTGTGTCGCCCGAGCGGGCCCGGGCCAAGGACCGCAAGGCCGACATCCTCGCGACGGCGGGCGTCCACATCGGCGGCACGGACTTCGACCGGCTGCTGTCGCTGAAAAAGGTCATGCCGCTGATGGGCTATGGCACGGACACCGCGGACGGCAAGCGCCCGCTGCCGTCGGCGCCCTATTACGATCTCGCCACCTGGCACCGCATCAACCGGCTGTACAACCCCAGGGTGATGGCCGAGCTGCGCTCGACCCTGCAGGAAGCGCGCTTCCCCGATCTCGTCGCCATGCTGATCGCGCTGGTCGAGGACCGGCAGGGCCACCGGCTGGCGGGACGGGTGGAAGAGGCCAAGATCGCCCTCAGCGAGGCGCCGCAGACCCTGTTCCGCTTCGTGACGCGCGACGTGCGGCTCGAGACGCCGATCACGCTCGCGGAGCTGGATGCGGCGCTCGCCGGGGCCAACCAGTCGATCGGCAAGGCCATCGACCGCACGCTCGAGGCGGCGGGGGTGAGCGGCGAGCGCATCGACACGCTGATCCTCACCGGCGGCTCGACGCGCGTGCCGGCCGTTGCCGCCATGCTGCGGGGGCATTTCCCGCGGGCCCGACATGTCGAGACGGATGCGTTCGGCAGCGTCGGGCTCGGGCTTGCGATCGACGCGACGCGGCGGTTCGGCTGAGTCTGTCCTAGGCGGCGCGAGAGCGCCGCAGCGCCTCGGCATCGGCGTAGATGTCGATGAGCTTGCGGGCGCGGGTGAGCACGGTGGCCGGTCCTTCGTGCAGCAGCGCGGTGGCCATGGTGGGGAGAACGACGCCGGTGCCGGGCTCGACGAGCACAGCGTGCCACGACTGCCTGCGCTGCAGCCGGATGGTGTACCCCCTGTAGGTCTCGTCCACGCCTACCCCCTGCCGTCCCGCCATAGCCGGCGACGGCCGAGCATGCACCAATCGGTCCTCCCCGCTCAACGGGGCGATGCGAGAAGCAGCCATTCGCGCAGCGCGGCCTTGTGGACAACCGGGAGAACGGGGCCCCGACGCACGGTTGACGAGGATCAATGTGCCGCGCCTCGGGCTGCCCCAATGTTCCCACCGGGGGAGACATGGAGCAGGCGGATGCAGGCATGGCTGTCGATCGCGCTGGTGGTGGTCCTCGTGGCGGCGCTGCTGGTCGCAGGGCTCGCCTATGCGTGGTGGAGCCGGTCCCGCTTCGAAGCGCGGATCGCGGCCCTGCGCGCCGAACTTGAGGCTTCGCCGGTTCCGGGCGCCGCGCCCCCGCTGCCGCCGCTGGTGCGCGCCTATGCGAGGCGGGCGGGCGGCAGGCCGGGCGGCGCCGCGATCATCCACGTCCGCCATGTCGCCCGCCTCGCGACGGCGCCCGGGCAGCAACCGCTCGATATCACCGCCGACCAGTGGGCGACGAGCGGCACCCCGGGCATCGTATGGCGCGGCGAGGGGCGGATGGCCGGCCTGCCGGTGGTCGTCGTCGACAGCCACGTGAGCGGACGCGGCCTGCTCGAGGCCCGCCTCGGCGGCGTCGTCCGGGTCGCGTACGGGGAAGGAGGCGCCTTCGACAAGGGCGAACTGCAGCGCTACCTCTCCGAGCTGCCCTGCCTCCCCGATGCGATCCTCAACAATCCCGCACTGCGGTGGCGCGAGCTCGATGCCCGCACCGTCGAGGTCAGCGCCGACTGCAGCGAAGGCACGGCGAGCGTCCGCTTCCGTTTCGACGCGGCGGGCGACATCCGGGGCGTGGAGGCGGACGACCGGCCGATGACGGTCGGCAACACGACGCGGCCGACGCGCTGGGTCGGCACCTTCGCCAACTACCGGCAGTTCGGGCGCTATCGCGTGCCGGGCTATGGCGAAGTCGGCTGGGTCCTGCCCGACGGCCTCTTCACCTACTGGCACGGCGAGATCACCAGCCTCGAGCCCTGGCCACCGGGGGCCGGCGGCTAGAGGAAATCGTCGCGGCGCGGGGTGAAGCTGTCGATGAGCCGGCCGGCCTCGAGGGCCTTCACCCCGTGCACCAGCCCCGAGGGCACGATGTAGGCCCCGCCCTTGCCGATGGTGCGGGTGACGCCATCGATGGTCACCTCGAACACGCCTTCGGCGACGTAGCTGGTCTGCAGGTGCGGGTGCGCGTGCAGCGCGCCGACACCGCCCTTGTCGAAGGTGAACTCGACCAGCATCAGCTCGGGCAGGTCGAGGATGACGCGCCGGGTGGACCCGTCGAGGCGGGTGACCTTGCCGTCACCGGCCTCGGCGAACAGGGGAGGGATCGTCTCGCTCATAGCTTGTAGGCCTTCCTGACGAGGTTGTAGGCGAGGTCGCGCGCCAGCTCGTGCGCCTCGTCCTCATCGAGCCGGTGCTCGGTGACGAGGCGGGCGAGAAAGGCGCTGTCGATGCGGCGGGCGACGTCGTGGCGGGCCGGGATGGAGGGGAAGGCCCGGGTGTCGTCGTTGAAGCCGACGGTATTGTAGAAGCCGGCCGTCTCGGTCGCCATCTCGCGGAAGCGCCGCATGCCCTCGGGGCTGTCGTGGAACCACCAGGGCGGGCCCAGCTTCAGCGAGGGATAGACGCCGGCGAGCGGCGCCAGTTCGCGCGCATAGGTGCTCTCGTCGAGCGTGAAGAGGATGATCGACAGGCGCGGATCGGTGCCGACGGCGTCCAGCAGCGGCTTCAGCCCCGCGACGTAGTCGGTGCGGGTCGGGATATCGAAGCCCTTGTCGCGCCCGAAACGCTGCATCATTGATGGCGAATGGTTGCGCCACGAGCCCGGGTGGATCTGCAGCACCAGCCCGTCATCGACCGACATCCTCGCCATCTCGGTGAGCATCTGGGCGCGGAACAGCGCGCGCTCGCCGGCATCGGCCCTGCCCGTCCGCACCCGGTCGAACAGCGCGCCTGCCTCCTTGGGCGAGAGGTTCGCGGTGGCTGCCGTCGGGTGGCCGTGGTCCGACGAGGTCGCCCCCATCTCGATGAAGAA
>JAEYZJ010000186.1 GCA_023430705.1 Pseudomonadota bacterium
CCCATCATCGCCTTGCCCATGCCGCGCATCACGGCGCGCACGTCGGCGAAGTCGAGGTTGATCAGGCCTTCCTTGACCATCAGGTCGGTGATGCACGCGACGCCAGAATAGAGCACCTGGTCCGCCATCTTGAAGGCGTCCGCGAAGGTGGTCTTCTCGTTGGCAACGCGGAAGAGGTTCTGGTTCGGGATGACGATCAGCGTGTCGACATGCCGGTGCAGTTCGTCGATGCCGTCCTCGGCCAGCCGCGAACGGCGATTGCCCTCGAACTGGAAGGGCTTGGTGACGACGCCAACCGTCAGGATGCCCTGCTCACGCGCCGCCCGCGCCACCACCGGCGCCGCACCAGTGCCGGTACCGCCACCCATGCCGGCGGTGATGAACACCATGTGGGCGCCCGACAGGTGATCGTTGATCTCGTCGTAGCTCTCTTCCGCGGCCGCACGACCAACTTCCGGGTGCGAGCCCGCGCCGAGGCCTTCGGTGACCGACACGCCAAGCTGGATGATGCGCTGCGCACTCGACAGCGCGAGCGCCTGCGCGTCCGTGTTGGCGCAGACGAAATCCACCCCCGAAAGGCCCGACGCGATCATGTTGTTGACCGCGTTGCCGCCTGCTCCGCCGACACCAAACACGGTGATGCGAGGCTTCAGTTCTTGAATGTCCGGGATGGTGAGGTTGATGGTCATGATGGCCCCATGAGTGGCGTGTGGGACCAGTATTAGTCGCCAATTCGTTAACCAGACCCTAACAATCCCGACGAAACCGTTAACGTGGTGGCAAATTGCAAGCGGCGGTAAAGGCTTGGTTACATTACGTTAAGCATGAAGTTGAGGCCTTTTCCGGCGCTTGCGCGGACCCGGCGGCCGGCACCCGCAAGACTACCCCATCAGGGTCGGTTAACGCGGGATACCGAGCCCTGCTCCCGGGCGACGCCACGCCCGCCTAGAACGCCGTCCGCAGCCAGTTGCCGACCCGGGCAAAGTAGCCATCGCTGCCGATCAGCCGGACGGACCGGTGTGGCTCCACATACTCTCCGCCGCACACCTGCGGGTAGACCAGCATGCCGGCGACCGTCGCAAAGGCCGGGCCCTTGGCGATGTCGGGTAGTCCGGAGATACCCATCGGGCGGCCGTTGCGCACATTGCGGGCCAGCACCCGGCGCGCAACCTCCGGCAGGCCGGTGAGTTCGCTGGCGCCCCCGGTGAGCACGAAGCGGCGGCCACAGACGTCCATCATGCCCGTGGCCTGCATGCGGTCCTTGATGACCGTGAGCACTTCCTCGACGCGCGGCCGGATGATGCGGGTGATATGCGAGCGCGGAATCTGCCCCGGCGCCTCATCCCGCGTTGCCCCGACCGGCGTGATCGGGATCAGGTCCCGCTCGTCGGCCTGCCCTGGCAGCACCGAGCCGTACATGGTCTTGAGCCGCTCGGCATCGGCGATGCCAACCGACAGCGAGCGCGCGATATCGAGCGTCAGGTGATGACCGCCTATGGCGATGGCGTCGGCATAGACGAGGTGCCCTTCGGCAAAGATCGAAACGGTGGTGGTGGCGCCGCCGAAGTCGATGCAGGCGACACCGAGAGCCGACTCGTCGTCGACCAGCGTCGAGAGACCCGATGCGTATGGCGTCGCCATCAGCGCCTCGATCTGCAGGTGGCAGCGGTGCAGAACCAGCTCGATGTTGCGCATCGCCAGCGTTTCGGCCGAGACCACGGCCACGTCGATGGAGAGCTTCTCGCCCACCATGTTCTTTGGGTCCTTGATCCCCCTCTGCCCGTCGAGCGCATAGCCGATGGGAAGCGCATGGATGATCGAACGCTCCGGCCGCACCGACCGTTCGTTGACGGCGCGCAGCACGCGCTGGATGTCGGCGCGCTCCACTTCCTGCCCGCCAAGGTTGACGCCTGCGGAGAAGGTCTCAGATCCGAGCCGGCCGGCAGTGACGTTGACGATCACCGACTCGACGGTCAGCCCCGCCGCCCGCTCGGCGATGCCGACGACGGTGCGCACGGCCTGTTCGGCCTTGTCGAGGTCGGTGATGACGCCCGACTTGACCCCCGACGAGGGGCCATAGCCAAAACCGATGACCTCGACACTGTGCGTACGCCCTCTGAGGGACTTGCCTTCCGGCCGCGGCACCAGTCGCGCGATCACGCAACAGATCTTGGTCGATCCGATATCGAGTACGGTCACCAGCGAAGTGCGGCCCGGCTGAACCGGCTTCAGCCGCGCGGTCATGGCATCGGTCATCATGGTCTTACTGAGCCCCGGCTTCGGCTTTTTTCTCGGCCGAGGTCTCGGACGTACCCCTGGCCTGATTCTTGGTCTTCTTCTTGCTGTCGGCGATCTGCTGCGTGGCGATCTCGCCGGGCTTGAGGGTCACGAGGCCCGGGACCCGCAGGTCGATCAGCGTTACGTCGCGATCGAGAAGCTGATAGTCGCGCTGGTACATCTCCAGATGCACCAGTGCCTGTGCGACCCCTCTCTCGGGCAACTGCACCCGCAGGCCGTTGCGATAGACGAGGTCCCAGCGACGGTCGCCGATACGGCTCAGCGCCGCGAGATTCTCCTGCAGCGCCTCGTGGCGGTCGAGAATGCGGGCCATGACCACTGCATCGTCCGCCGCGCCTTCGCCGATCACGAGCGGCAGGTCGGTGTAGGAGGCGATGTCGGTGCCGATCCTGCGGCCCGCCTCGTCGATGAGCCAGGTGGTGTCGCCTACACGCCAGCGGGCCACCGGCACCTTTTCGACGATGGAGACGATGATCTTGTCGGGGTAGACCTTCCGCACGGTCGCCGACTTCACCGCGCGCAGCCACTCGAGCCGCGCCTGCGCCTTCTGCGCATCGAAGGTCAGGGTGGAGTTGCCCGTGCCCACCGTCAGCAGGGCGATGATGTCCTTGTCGTCGGTCAGGGTCTGCCCGGTGATCTCGATCGCCTCGATCCCGAACCCGACGGCGGCAAACTCTCCCTGCACGAACCGGTAGGTCCCCGTGGCCGCGGCCCCGATGATGTCACGGGCCTGGTAGAGGCCAAGCGCCAGCAGCAGCAAAGCGATGACAGCCGCGATGCGCATGATGAGCCGCTTGTGCAGCACCCAGACATGGGTTGCCCTGACGAGGGCGGCGCGGCCGGTGCGGGGAATGACGACGGGGAACTGGCGAGGATCGACAGGCTGGGCGTTGGCGAAACCCTTGGCCCCTACCTGTTGCAACTCGCGTCCTCCACCATCCAGGCAACCAGATCCTCGAAACTGTGGCCTGCATGGCGGGCCTGTTCGGGAACCAGCGACGTTTCGGTCATGCCCGGCTGGGTGTTGATTTCGAGACAGACGAGTTCGCCGTCCGGCCCTGCCTGGTCGTTGAAGCGGAAGTCGCTCCGCGTCACGCCCCGGCACCCAAGCGCAGCATGCGCCTTGAGGGCCATCTTCTGCACTTTGTCGTAAATTTTCGGTTGAATTTCCGCCGGGATGACGTGACGTGATCCACCGACGGCGTATTTCGCCTCGTAATTGTAGAAGCTGAGGTCGGTGACGATCTCGGTCACGCCGAGCGCCACGTCGCCCATCACGGCGCAGGTCAGCTCGCGGC
>JAEYZJ010000187.1 GCA_023430705.1 Pseudomonadota bacterium
CGGAGTGGCATGACCGCATGGCGATGGTCGTCAACGACGGCCGGGTCGAGGGGCTGATCGCGGCCGATTCTCCCACCGACGCCGAGCGCGTACCGGCCGATGGCGCCATGATCGTGCCCGGCTTCATCGATCTGCAAGTCAACGGCGGCGGCGGTGCCCTGCTGAACGACACGCCTACCGTCGAGGCCATCCGCACCATCTGCTCGGCTTTCGCGCAGTTCGGCACCACCGCCTGCCTGCCCACCCTGATCACCGACACGGTCGACAAGAATGTCGAGGTGATCGCGGCCGGGATCGCTGCCGCGGAGGAGGGCGTTCCCGGATTCCTGGGCCTCCATCTCAAGGGTCCGCACCTGGCCGTCTCGCGCAAGGGCGCGCATGATCCCCGGCTGATCCGACCGATGGACGAGACGGATCTTCAGCGTCTTGTCGAGGCGCGTCGCCGGCTGCCGAATCTCCTCGTCACCGTTGCCGCCGAAACCGTGGGACCCGAACAGATCTCCCGACTGGCCTCGGCCGGCGTGACCGTCAGCATCGGTCACTCGGATGCGACCTATGCGCAGGTGCAGGCCGCCACCGCGGCAGGCGCGTCCATGGTCACGCACCTGTTCAACGCGCAGAGCCAGATCGGCAATCGCGAGCCGGGCGTAGTCGGTGCGGCATTGGACCTGCCGGCCATCAGCGCCGGCCTCATCGCCGACGGCATCCATGTGCATCCGACCTCGATCGGCATCGCCCTGCGCGCAAAGCGCGGCCCCGGGCAGATATTTCTCGTCACCGATGCCATGTCGATCACGGGCACGAACTGGGAGAGCTTCGAGCTCACCGGCCAGACCGTCTACCGCAAGGATGGAGCCCTCCGCCTCGCCAACGGGACGCTGGCGGGCGCCGACCTGACCATGATCGCGGCCATCCGCTACATGCACGAGACGATTGGCATCTCCCTCGACGAAGCGCTGCGCATGGCCAGCCTCTATCCCGCCATGGCCATCGGGTCGGAGGGAACGCGCGGCCACCTGGGGCGCGGCGCCCGTGCGGACTTCGCCGTCCTCGGTGACGACCTCTCGGTCCGCTCGACCTGGATCGGTGGTGCCCGGGTATTCGGCCACTGAGCAAACGAAATCGGCCGCCTTGGAGGCGGCCGATTGTGCGCACTTCGGTTAGGCTTAGAACGAGTAGTTCAAGCCGATCTTGAAAGTGTGTGCATGGAGGTCGCCGTCGACCGTGATGTCGCTCGGGATGTCATAGTCGTCGGCGCTGAAGTCTACGTCATCCGACGAGAGCGAAGTGTAGAGATACTCGCCCTTCACCGAGACGTTCTCGGTCAGCGCCATTTCGGCGCCTACGCCGAGGGCCCAACCGGTGTAGTTCGTGTCTTCGGATGCGTCTTCGGTGCCGTCGATGTCGGTGATGTGCACGGAGCCGCCGGCAAAGGCGAAGCCGCCGGTTGCGTACAGCAGGACCGTGTCGAACGCCATACCGGCACGAGCCCGGATGGTGCCCAGATAGTCGGTGTCGAAGCTGAGCTCCGAGTCACCTGCCGTGAGGGTGATGTCGGTGGTGCCGCTGTGGTCAGCCCAGGCGATGTCACCTTCGATACCAAGCACGAAGGTGCCGGTCTGGAAGTTGGCGCCAGCGGTCAGGCCGCCGAACCAGCCGTCCACGTCGAAGTCATCGTCGATATCGATCGTGTCGCCGTCTACGACCGTGTAGTCGACCGTGCCGGTGCCCGCGCCGGCGAACACGCCGACGTAGAGACCCGTCCAGTCATAGGCGGTGGCGATGATCGGCGCCGGAGCCTCTTCGATGATCAGGTCGGCGGCGTAGGCGCTGCTTGCCATCGCGACGAGCGAAGCGCCGGCGAGGAAGATTCGAGAAAGCTTCATAGGGGTGGCCTCACAGATTGAATATGTCTGTAACGTGTCTGGAATCCCATGAGCCGGCAAGAGGCGAGCCAAATAATGTTGGTATTGTGGATTTGATTGCGAATAGGTGATGCGCGAACGACACACATAATCAGCTGACGTCTCCACAATTACGTAGAGACCACAACAAGTAAGCAACGATTGAGTAAGTTTGTCGAGGCGCGGATTAAGTGACCCAAAGATCAAACGGTAGTTGCAGAGCACTGTGCCGTTTCGCACAAAGCGCTCTGCCCGAAGGAAAGTATGTTAGCCGCGACCGATGTAAGGCATGGTTGTGGCCATGACAGTTATGAACTGAACATTTGCCTCCAGAGGCAATCCGGCCATGTAGAGCAGCGCATCCACCACGTGCCGGACATCGAACGTCGGCTCGGGTTCCATCGTTCCGTTCGCCTGGAGGGAGCCGGTGGTCATGCGGGCCGTCATGTCCGTCGCAGTATTGCCGATGTCGATCTGGCCGCATGCGATATTGAAGGCGCGGCCATCGAGCGAGATGGCCTTGGTCAGCCCCGTTATCGCGTGCTTCGTGGCAGTGTAGGCCGCGGCCCCGGGGCGCGGCACGTGTGCCGAGATCGAGCCGTTATTGACGATCCGGCCGCCCTGCGGCTGCTGATCCCGCATGGCGCGGAACGCTTCGCGCGCAACATAGAACGCGCCGTTCAGGTTGACATTGACCATGTCCTGCCAGGTGGCGACATCCGTATCGCCGAAGCTGGCCTGCGGCGCAAAGCGACCCGCGTTGTTGAACACGAAGTCCACGCGCCCCAGCTTGGCGCGCAGGTCCGTGAAGTAGCGGTGAACCGCTGCCGGATCGGAAACGTCGCAGGCTCCGCTGTAGGCCGCGCCGCACAGGCGGGCGGTTTCCTCCAGTTCCGCCTCGCGTCGTCCAAGTATCGCCACCCGATAGCCGGCCTTGCCCAGCCCGATCGCGGTGGCCCGGCCGATGCCGGAGGTTGCGCCGGTTATCACCGCCACATTGTTGTCGGTCATTTTAGTCCCCGCCCTTGTTTGCGCCCATATGGACGAGTAGTTGCGGCATAGACAAGGCAGCCTCTAGGCTGATGCCGCCAACTCCAGTCCTGTGGTAACCGATGCGCAAGCCACCTCACGTGCCCCCCGCGGGCGCCCGGTCGGATGACCTTCTGCATGAGGGTCTGCAGCTGCACCGGGCGGGGCGGCTGGAAGAGGGGGCGCAACGCTATCGCCAGGTGCTGGCGTCCGATCCTGGCCACGCCGCAGCGAACCACCTGCTGGGGCTCGTGTACCTGCAGCAGGGTAGCCATGGGCGAGCCATCGATCACATCTCCCGCGCGGTCGCGACCCGCGCCGACCCGCAGTATCTGTGCAACCTCGGCGTGGCGCTGAACGGAGCCGGTCGGCACGAGGAGGCCGTCATCGCCCTGCGGCAGGCGACTTCCGCCGATCCGAACTTCGCCGAAGCCTGGTCGAACCTCGGCATGGCCCTGCGTGCCCTGCATCGGCCGGAGGAGGCCGCGACCGCATATCGGCGCGCCGTGGAACTGAAGCCGCGCGAGCCCGGCTTTCACTATAACCTGGGGAACGCTCTCTCCGACGCCGGGGAGATCGTGCAGGCTGAAGCCGCGTTTCGGGAGGCCCTGCGTCTCCGGCCGAACTACCCGGCCGCGGTTGGTGTCCTTGCCCACCTCCTGCTCGAGCATGGCAGGGCGGAGGAGGGACTCGTGCTGGTCGACACCGCCCTGACCGCCGCGCCGGCCGATCCGCAGCTCCATCGCAGGCGGGGGCGTCTGCTTCAGACTCTGCATCGCGCAGAGGCCGCCATTGCCGCATACGATCGCGCCATTGAGTTGCGCCCCGGCTTCGGCGAGGCCCACCTGAACCGTGCCCTGGCCCGCCGACACGAAACCCGCGACGGTGCAGTCGATGCCCTCGATGCGCTGTTTTCGGACTCGTCGGCGCCGCTGGATGATCGGGTGTTTGCCGGCTTCGGCCTTGCCAAGTCGCTGGCCGACATCGGCGAGCACGAGGCCTCCGTAGGTGCCTGTCTTGCGGTCAACCGGATGCATCGCGCGCGTATCTCCTTTTCGCTCGAGCGGGCAGAAGCTGAGCTGGCCGCAGACCTTGAGCGCTTTTCCGGAATCGAGAACGCGACTTCGGCGACAGGCGATGGTGGGCCGGGGCCGATCTTCGTCGTCGGTCTGCCCCGGGCCGGCAAGAGCACTATCGAGGCCATTCTGTCCCGCCACTCCCGCGTCGCCGCGGCTGGTGAACTGCCCACGCTGGGCCGCCTCGCGACGCGGTTCTGGCGGGAGCACGCCGACGGGCACGCGCCCCGCGAGCGCCTCGCTCGCCTGTCCCGCGAGTATCTCGATGAGGCGCAGGCCCTCGTTGGCGCCGGGCGCGTGGTGGTCGACACCATGCCGCTCAACTATCGGCACGTGGGTCTGGTCCGCGCCGCTTTCCCCCGCGCGCGCATCATATGGAGCCATCGCGACGCGGCCTCGCACTGCATCGCCATCTTCGAGAAGTACCTGACGGGCGCCGGCTACGAGTACGCTTTCGACTTCGATGAACTGCTCGCCTTCCACGGCGCCTACCGCAACTTGGCGGCAGGGTGGCTCGCTCGCGCGCCCGATCTTGTCCTCGAGGCAGATGTCGCGCGGCTGCGCGCCGACCCCGAAGCCGGCTTGCGTCGCCTGATCGATTTCTGCGGCCTGCCATGGGAGGACGGTCTGCTCGCGGCCGCGGAAACGGAGCCCCAGGCAGGCGGGTGGGAACCGGAGCGGATCAGCCGAAACCAGGCCGAGCATGCCGCGGCCTGGTTCCGTGCGGTTCCCGCCCTTGCCGCCCTTTCCCGATGATTGGCGTTGTCATTGCCCTGCCACGCCACCCGCGAACGCCTGCTAACCGTCTGGTCACACCTGTTAACGGGCGGTTTCCGAACCTGTGCTGAATCTGCAACAGGAACCTCTCAACCACCTTGGTGCTGCCCCATTTCGGCCATTCTGCGATTGCGCCCACCGAACTCATGCGTAGAGTGGCTAATGCGAATCCATGCATGGGATCGTTTGTCGGTCGCAAACGCGACGACAACACACACAAGAGTGTGGTCGCGTTTCGACAAACCGCCGGGCAACTGGCAAAACGAATGACTGACTTTGGAGGTCAATAATGAAAATCAGGAGCCTTCTTCTGGGTTCTGTGGTGGCGGTTGGCGGTCTTTCGACCGGTGCCTACGCGGCCGATCTCGGCGTTCTGACGTCGCTTGACGTTTGCGATGCGCTCGGCCTGTCGGGCCTGACGATCTCGTCGGACACGAACTGCCTGCAGATCACCGGTGAAGTGAAGTACAAGTTCACCTGGGGCGACTACAGCGTCGACGAGGTCTATATCCCGACCGCCGACGATTCCGGCAACTACGGCACCTTCGGTGGCGACGGCGCCAACGACTGGCGCTCGCGTTTCGACGCCTGGATCAAGTTCGTTGCCACTGCTGACTCCGACTTCGGCCCGGCCAAGGCCGTCCTGAAGCTGAAGCAGGTCTCGGACAAGGTCGTGACCGGTGTGGAATTCTCCGACTCCACCTACTACAGCATTGGCTTGGGTTCGAGCACCGTCGGCGTCGTCCTCGACGAAGCCTACGTCTCGATCGGCGACTCGACTGTCATCATGGCGGGCAAGAAGGGCTCGATCATGAAGAAGGGCGACGACGAGCCCCTGAACTGGCTCGGCCTGTTCAACTCGGAAGACGTCGACGTTGGCGTCAACTGGGGTGTGGACCTTCCCGATGGCGATCACGTCATCCAGGTCGTTTCCGACCTCGGCAATGGCATCTCGATCGGTGCTGGCCTCGAGAACCTCGACGGCAGCGACACCTTCGAGGGCTATGATGACCTGCCGGGCACCGCTGTCGGCGTGATCTCCTACGCTGGCGAAGGCATCTCGGCTCACGTGACCGTCGCTGCCGGCGGCGTCCTCGATGGCGACATCGAGCAGTGGGGCGTGCATGCTGGCTTTGCCGGTACGTTCGACAACTTCAAGGTCGTTCTCGCCGGTGCCTATGGCCACGATGACTGGGCTGACTACGACTTCTGGAATGTCCTGGCGTCGGCTTCGGCCACCTTCGACATCTTCACGATCGCTGCCTCGGTCGAAGCTGCTTCTTTCGATGACCAGGACAACCCGGACATCGGCGCTGGCGCCTCGTTCTCGGCCGCTGTTGCCGATGGCGTGACGCTCAATGTTGGCGGTCGCTGGTACCACCACGACTTCTCGGATATCGAGGGCTACCAGGTTGCGGCCTCGGTCGCTGCTGCTGTGACCGAGACTCTCACCCTCACCGGCGAGGTCGGTTACCTGGCAAACAGCGACGACGAAAGCGCGTTCTACGGCGCGGCCAAGCTCGATTGGGCTCTGGGTGGTGGTTACACCTCGTCGATCAAGGGCACTGTGACTTCGCCGGAAGATGGCGACATGGGCTACAAGATCGAGACCGAGTTCAAGAAGACCTTCGAGTAAGCCTTACGGCCCAATCGGAAATGGAAGGCCCGGCATCAGCCGGGCCTTTCTTCGTTCCGGGCTTCGGGTTGACAGTCTTCGGGCTGGGGCCGGCAGGGTACATCTGTCACTCATCGCCCGTTCATCTTCGCCCACGTAGCTGTGAACGCCAGGGCACGAAAAACCCCTTCGGACAAAGAGTTGGCACACTTCTCCGATTCATTGATTGGGGCTATGGCTCGTCTTGCGCGGGTGCTGCGCAGTTAGTGAATCCGGGACCGGTATGAGCATTTTCCTGAGGTGGGGTGTACCCGCGTTTGTCACCGTCGTGGGTGGAACTGCCGCAGCGGTCGCGACCTCGGGCGCGGCCATTCCGCTCGATCTCGCCTCGCGGACCGGTGCCGCTATCGCCACCGCGACCTGGGCGGAAGTCAGCTTCGACGGTCGTGACGCGGTCGTGTCAGGCACGGCATCCAGCACCCGGATGATCGACGAGGCGGTTGCGACAGTTGCGGCTGTCCACGGTGTGCGATCGGTCACCTCACGCGCAACCGTCGCCGAACAGGCGAGCCCCTTTGCCTTCGTTGCCACCATTGTCCATGGACAGATGACGCTGTCGGGCGCGCTGCCCGACGAGGCCGCGCGTCCAGGGATTCTCGCGGCTGCGGGGCAGGGGGCGATCGATGAGTTGAAGCCGATGTCGGGTGTCCCCGGACGCACCGAGTGGCTCGCGGCCGTCGACTACGCGCTCGCCTATGCACGCGAGCTGGACGAGGGGGAGGTCGCCCTCTCGGATCTGGCCGTGACAGTGTCGGGCCGCGCCAGGTCGCAACAATCCCTCTCCACGCTCGAGCGGCTGGCGGCCGGCCCGACGCCTGCCGGCGTCGAAGTCGCATTTCACGAATTCACGCCGCCTCTCCTGTCGCCCTACGAGTGGCGCGCCGACTACGACGGCAAGCGCCTGAGCCTCTCCGGTGCAACACCGGCGCCCGATGTCACTGCCGGGCTCGTTGCCCTTGCGCCCACCGACATCCCCGTCTCGACAAGTCTCGTGCTGGCCTCCGGTGAGCCTGCGGGGTTTGCGGATACAGCTCGAGTGCTCCTGGAAAATCTGCTGCAGCTGGAGCAAGGTAGCGCCGAAATCTCGGGTGATACCTCAACCCTCGACGGCGTTCCTGTCGACGACGCAACGGCCGAGAGCGTTCGGGTAGCCATGACCACCGGCGGCACCAGGGTCACGCTCGCTCCGCCGCTCGTTGAGCAATACCAGTTCACCGCCGAGCGCACCGGTTCGGGGATCGTCCTCGATGGCTTTGTGCCCGGCGAGGGTCTTCGCACTCGGCTCGATGCCCGGGATGGCGTCGATGCGACCAGCCTCGAGCTCGGGCGCGGCGCCCCGGACCGTTTCGAGGCCGGCGTCGATTTCATTGTCGAGGCGCTGGGCCGCATGAGCGAGGGCAGGGGCAGCATCAGCGGAACCTCGATCAGCCTCGAAGGTCGCGCCGCAACCGCCGCTGATTACATCTGGCTGGAGACTGCACTCGACCTCGGCGCGCCGCAGGGCCTCGTCCTTGCCGCTGCCGCGGTGAAGCCGCCTTTTGCAACTCCATTCACCTTCGCGGTGGAGAAAGCGGCCGACGGTGCGTTCACCGTGTCCGGCCATGTTCCGAGCGCGCAATCGCGCAAGCGCCTGCTCGCAGCGCTGCCGGCCGCAGCCGATGACAGGACCGCCATCGCCGATGGAAATCCGTCCGGTTTCGACTCCGCTGCGGTCAGCGGGGTCGAGCTCCTGGCGCTCCTCGACAGCGGCACGGTTGCCTACGACGGTACCGGCTGGAGCCTGACCGGAACGGTGAACGGCTCAGCTGAAGCCTTCGCCGCCGAAAGCGCGTTCGCTGCCGCGGGGCTGCGCGCTGCCGGGTGGTCCTACACTGTCGCCGTGCCGCAGGCGCCCTCGACTGCGGCGCTTCCGGTCATCGATCCCTATGTCTGGCGCGCCCGGAAGGCTGCGGGTGGAGCCATCACCTTGTCGGGCTTCGTCCCTACGTCGCAGCTCAAGGCCTATCTTTCGGTCCACGCCGGCAGCGACGTGACCGACGGCACCTCCGTCGGCGCCGGGGCGCCGGAGAGCTTCGTTACCGACGCCGTGGCGGCCCTCGACGCGTTGCTGGCCATGGAGGAGGGCAGCGTTGGCTTCTCCGCCGGCGAGTGGACCCTTGGCGGCACGGTCAAGTCGACGGCCGAGCGCCAGCGCATCGAGGGTGCGCTCCACGGCGCCACGGACGCAAGCCGCTGGCACGTCGCGATCCAGGCTGCCGACGCCGCGCCGACGGTCACGCCGTTCGTGTGGTCGGCAACCCGCGCGGCCGACGGCACGGTGACGATTTCCGGCTACATCCCGAGCGACACCCTGCGCACGGCCCTTGCCCGGATTGCCGGAAGCGCCGTCATCGACAAGACGCTGGTCGGCTCCGGCGAGCCGTCGGGCTTCGCGCAGGATGCCCAGGCCGGCCTCGCCGCGCTGCTCCGGCTGCAGTCCGGCGAACTCCGCTACGATGGTGCCGGATGGTCCATCTCCGGCCAACCCAAGACCGTGGCCGAGGTTGAAGCGGTCCAGTCAGCCATTTCGGCAATGTCCGATGGAGGCGACGGCTGGACGCAGGCGCTCGCCGCTCCGCTGCAACCAGCCACTACTGCCGATCCGGCGACCGTCGAGACGGCGCCCGAAGCGCCGGCCGATGTAGCCGCCATAGCCCCCGAGCCGGTGGCGCCCGTCGACCGGAACTTCGTGTTCGTGGCCACCAAGGTGCTGGGTGGTCCGGTCGCCTTCAATGGGGCTGTGCCGGCCGAGCCCATGCGGCGCTACCTCGCCGTTATCACCAGTACCGAGCCCGCCGAAGCGCTTGCCATAAGCTCCAGCCTGCCCGGGGATTTCATCCCCAACGCGGAAGCGGGCAGCCGGGCCCTCGCGTCGCTCGCCGACGGTGAATTCGGCCTCAGTGGCGACACCTGGGTCTTCTCGGGGCGCGCCGAAACCGAGGCACAGCGGCAAGCTGCTCTCGACCAGCTGGGCGCCGCTCCTCCGGGCAGCAGGTGGGAAACCAGCGTGACCCTGCTGCCGCCATTTCTCGTCTGCAAGGACAAGGTTGGTGCGCTCGCGTCGCGCAATGCCATCCTGTTCCAGTCGGGCAGTGCGACCATAGCTCCCGCTTCCTTCGCCGCGATCGACGAACTTGTGGCCGACCTTGCGCTTTGCCCCGAGGCGACTGTTGAAGTTGAGGGCCACACCGACTCCGACGGCGATGATCAGGCCAATCTCGCGCTCTCCGTCTTCCGCGCCGAGGCCGTCGTCGAGGCCTTGATCGCCCGTGGCGTTTCGCCGGACCGGCTCTACGCCATCGGCTATGGCGAGAGCCTGCCCGTGGCCAGCAACGACACGCGGGCGGGGAAGCAGGCCAATCGGCGCATCGCCTTCACCCTGTCGGAGCGATAGCCGCCATGCTGGATACCGTGAGCTACCTGTTGCAGTTCTACTGGCCCTTCGCGCTGGGCGCATTGGTCATCGGCCTCGTGACGGGATGGTTCTCGGTCGAGAAGCGGAAGGGCTGATCCTCGGTGATACTCAATCCGGCTCATCTTCTCGAAACGGCTTTCCTGTTGCTGGCCGCGTTCTTGACCGGCGCAACCATCGGCTCGCTGGCGCGGGTGATCGTCCGGCGCCTTGGCCAGAAGCCGCCTGAAACGGTCGTGGAGACGAGGTCCGAAGCACTGGTGTCGGAGCAGCCCACGCTCGTCGTTGCCCCCGTGATCGACCCGGTCGTCAAGCCAGCGGCGCCACAGCCTCCCGTCGTGGTGCCGGTTCCGGACTTTTCCGACGTCATCGCCCTCACCGCGTCAGCGGCCGAGACACCCGAGACGGGCGGACCCCCGCAACTTCAGGTGGTATCCGCCGGCGCAGCTGCGAAGCCAGTCATGGCGCCGGCGCGTGTCGCAGGTCAGACGACGTCCGGGGTGCTTGTTCCGTCCCCACGTGCCGCCACCGCTGCCAGGACGGAGGCGCGGTCCGGACCGGGCGCTGACGTCATCCCATTTCCGTCGGCTGGCGCCGCAGAATCCGAAACCGGGTCACCGCCGCCGCCGGCTGACGCCTCGCCCGCGACCGGGGCGTTCTCGGACGGAAGCCTGCCGGGCAGCCCCGACTCGATGCCGGACGCTGAAGTGCCGATCTCTCGCAGCCCGGCGATACGAGCGCTGTCGATGACGAGGCCGCCGTGATGCGTGCCATCGAGGGCGGCGGCTGGTCGCCGAAGCGCCGGCCCTCCCGCGCGGCACGCAGGGCGCCTGAACCCGATGGGGTTGCCGCGGACGAACCCGTACGCGGTGCCCGTTCCGCGTCGGTCGATGAAGCACCGGGCCGTCCCAAGGGTATCGAGGCCCCCCGCGACGGCGGCCGCGACGATCTCACCAACATCATCGGCGTCCTGCCAGTCATCGAAACCGCGCTTAACCGCGCCGGCATCTATCACTTCGATCAGATTGCGGACTTCAGCGATGAAAACGTCGCCTGGCTCGAGGGGCATCTCGGCATATCTGGGCGCATCGACCGGGAGCAGTGGCGACAGCAGGCCCGCGAACTCGCCATCGTGTCCGAGCGGGACCGAAAGGTTGCAGGCAACTAGGGTCAGGCCGCGCGCCGACGCTTGAGCAGCCTGCGCACGAAGTCGGCGAACGGCTCCACGTCCTCCGGGGTGTTGAGCAGGGCAGGGGAGCCCTGGCCTTCGATCACATATCCCTCGCAGTCGCGCCGGCGCCGGAGCATTTCCTCGAAGGTCTCCCGGCGCACCTGCTCGGTAAGCTGCGTTCGCATCAGCATCAACGGCGCATTGGCGAGCGCGTTGTAGAGCGGCCACTGAGGCACCAGGATGTCGTCGTGTTCGAAGACCTCGAGCATCTTGATCAGGTGCGGATCGAACAGCGCGTGCACGCGCCCGCGCTGGTCAAGGTAATGCGTCCGTCCCGCGAGCAATTCGAGCAGCCGATCGTTTGCAGCGGGGTAGTCCGGGGCCAGCATTCGCCGCGACATGGCGCGGTAGCTCGCCTCCGACCGCGTGGCCCCAAGGTCCTTCAGGTTGTTGCGCAGTCTTACGAGGCCCCGGGGGTCCGATACCGGGCCTGCGTCGATCAGAACGGCGCCCACGACCAGGTTGGGCCGTTCTGCGGCGAGAGCCATGGTGACCTGTCCGCCATACCCCTGGCCGACGAGGATCGCTCCGTCCACGGCGAGCGCTGCAAGCACCTGGATGAGATCGCGCGCGTCCACGGTGGAGACGTAGCGCGACTTGTCGCGTCGATCCGACGACCGCCCACGCCCCTTGAGGTCAACCAGCACCACGGGCCAGTCATCGATATGCGCGCCGCGGAAATGGTTCGCGAAGTCGGCGAAGTCCGACATGTTCCGCTGGTAGCCGGGCACGCAGACGACGGGAATGCGGCCTATACCGAGCCTGCCCGAGACATGCACGGCGATCTGCTCGTCCGCAGGCCCTATCGTGAAGCGCCTCACCGGCAAGCCCTGGAAGCCGCGGTAGTCCTCGGGAACGGTGCGTGTGCGCTCGAACATTGCCTAGCGATATCAGCAGCCGTGCTCGACGCCAACGGCCGCGCCAGCGCATGGCGTCTTATCGCTGTGCACGCCCTCGACCGCACCAGCCCCCGGGTTGGGAAACGGTATCGGCCTAGCTGGGGATTTTCCTCAGCGCACTTTCGATGCTGAGGTCGTCCTTCCCGAGGCGGGCACGGTAGACGAGATAGTTGCCAAGCACGCGCTTCACATAGGTGCGCGTCTCTTGCACCGGGATCAACTCCACCCACACCACGGGGTCAACGGCCTCCGAGCGTGGATCGCCAAAGGCCTTGATCCATTTGCGTGCGTTGCCGCCCCCCGCATTGTAGGCGGCGGCCGCCAGCACCAGCGAACCATCGAAGCGTTCGAGCTGGGCCTTGAGGTAGGTCGAGCCGAGCAGCGTGTTGTATTCCGCGTCGGTGGTCAGTTTGCTCTTGGAGTATGCGACGCCCAACTTCCCCGCCGTCTCCTCGGCCGTGGCCGGCATGAGTTGCATCAACCCGCGCGCTCCCGCCGACGAAATGGCGTCTACCTGGAAACGGCTCTCCTGCCTGGTGATCGCATAGACCGCGGCATGGTCAATGGAGGCGATCCTGGTGGTCGGCAGTCCGTCCTTGGGGAAGTTGAACAGATCCATCGGCACGCCGCTTCGCTCGGCATTGTCGGCGATGCTGATTGCGAGGTTATGCGCGCCGAGGGACTGCGCCATCCTCGCCGCGAGCACCAGCTCTCCACCATCGGTCAGCTTTGCGGCGAAGTCCCGCAGCAGCGATACTGCCATCTGCTGCTGTCCGTTTCTGGCCAGCAGCTCGATGGCGCGCACCGGTTCGCGACGCGCGAAGTCTGCTTCGACCTGTTCGGTCGAGGGCATTTCCCGCAGTTGGAACGATTTCTGCCCGAGCGCACTTCGGGCCAGTTGGCCGTAGTAGACCGTGCCGAACCTGGCCGCCGCTTCCCAGGCGGCCTTCGCGCCCTCGACGTCACCTAGCTCCGCCCGGGCTCGACCCAGCCAGTAATTTGCCTGCGTCACCGAGTCGGGCAGCGTCGAATAGGTGACCATTCCCTCGAAATGCTGGGCGGCCGACTTGGGATCCTCAAGGAAGGACAGGGCTATCCAACCAGCGTGAAAGTGGGCCTCGACCTGCCGTCCCTCCGGCCCGTCCCGGTAGCCGTCGGCCGCCCGATAGGCGCGCTTCATGTCGCCCAGGGCGATCAGTTGCCGCGTCAGCGCCCGGCGCTCGTACCAGACCTCGTCGGCGTCGGCGACGGTGCCTTTGATCCTGTCGAAATAGGCGATCGACTGGTCCCACAGTTCGAACTTCCGAGCCCGTTGCGCGCGGCTGAACAGGTAGACAGGATTGCCGTGCATGGAGGGGTCGACGTCGTCGAGCAGCTTCTTGGCGTTCTTGGCATCGCGCGAAACAGCATTGCGCGCTATTGCCAGTGATCTCTGCGCCGGCGTCAGGAACTTCATGATCCTTTCGACACCAGTGGCCCGATCATGCATCATCAGGTGCATGGCGCGCGCCCAGTGGGCGTCGTTGTCCAACAGGTTGCCGAGCTTGTTCAGCACCTTGGCCTCGGTCGACTGGTCCAGGACGTTCTCTGTCCAGATCGCCCGCGCGATGCGGGCCGCGCGGGCCCTCTGCCCGTCTTCCACATAGGCCTCAGCCAGCGCTATCTGCGCGGAAACCGTAACCGGCATCGAACCGCCCAGTTCGGCGATGGTCGCCTTGTGGCCTACCCCCGCCCGCAGCAGCGCTTGCTCGATCCGCGTCCTGAACACCTGCGGCGTCTCGAAATCCGGTGCGGTCCTGGCGAACTCCTTCACCCCCGCGAGGCCCACCTCGCCATTGCCGAAATAGATCGCAGCCCACTGGATCGCATGACGCTCCGCGGGATCCGGCAACCGCTTCGCCGCCTCGAATGCAGAGGCCCGCTCTCCGTCGACTATGAGCTTTACAGCTGCCCTGAAGTCAGCCGAGCCCTGCTGCTGCAGGGGGAGTGATGGCGAGGCCGCGGGGGTTATCGCACCTGTGACGACGGGATCAACGATCGTAGATGGCGGCACCAGGTCGGCAACGAGCGCCGGGGCCCGCGGTTCAACTGCGGCAGAACCGGCGGCGCCGGGCATGGGAAGATCAGCGCTGCTATTGGCGCGCGACAGCACGGTCGTCAGCAGCGGAATCGCTGCGACCGCACTCAAGGCAAGGATGCCGATGGCCAGGCCTTTTCGCGCGCGTGCAATCAGCATTCTAGTCGTCCTGTTGGTCCTCGATACACGTCCAACAAGGTGCCCCCACCCCTGCAGTCGTAACCAAATGTGCACCCTTCGCGTGAATGTTTGGTTAGCCGCCAGGACCCTGTGGGTGTGCGTCGCGCCCTCACAGACAGCTTGCTTGTCGCGCCGCACGAGAAAAACTATGGTGCGCGACTATGGCCTCCGGATGATCCGCATGTGGCCGCATCTTGGCCGCCTGGCCCACCAACAAGCCCGCGCTCGCCTCAGGCAGCGCATCTGTTCAAGAGGAATTCACCCGAAATGTTGCGAGGCTCGATCACCGCGCTCATCACCCCGTTCGCGAACGGGGCGCTGGACGAGAAAGCCTTCAGCCGCTTCGTGGACTGGCAGATCGACGAAGGCACCCATGGTCTGGTCCCCGTCGGCACCACCGGTGAAAGCCCGACCGTAACGCATGAGGAGCACCGCCGCCTCATCGAGATCTGCGTCGACGTCACGGCCCGGCGCGTGCCCGTAGTGGCGGGCGCTGGCTCCAACTCCACTGACGAGGCGGTGTCGCTCACCCGCTTTGCCGAGGAGGTGGGCGCCGACGCAATCCTGTCCGTGGTTCCCTACTACAACAAGCCAACCCAGGAGGGGATGTTCCAGCACTTCTCCGCCGTGGCGGCGGCGACGGCGCTACCGATCATCCTCTATTCGGTGCCCGGTCGCACAGTGGTCGATCTTACCGTCGACACCATTGCCCGGCTGCGAGACGCGCATTCGAACATCATCGGCATCAAGGATGCCACCGCCAGCATGGAGAAGGCGAGCCTCGAGCGCGCCAAGCTCGGCGCCGACTTTATCCTGCTATCGGGCGAAGACATGACTGCGCTGGGCTTCAACGCCCACGGCGGCCACGGCTGTATCTCGGTGACATCCAACGTGGCCCCACGGCTGTGCGCGCTGTTCCAGAACGCCTGCCAGCAGGGCAACTTCGCCGAGGCGCTCACCCTGCAGGACAAGCTTGTGCCACTGCACAAGGCTTTGTTCCTCGAAAACAATCCGGGTGGCGTGAAGTACGCCGCCGCCCGCCTCGGCCTTTGCGCCAACGAGTTCCGCCTGCCCGTCGTGCCGGTCAGCAAGGCCAACGAGCAGGCCATTGACGCCGCCTTGCAACACGCGGGCCTGTTGCCCAACTAACCGGGACGCGCCCCACAAGGTCGCAAGGCAGCCCGCTTTTTCGCGGTTCGGGCGCAACACTAGATAGAGCAATGGCAAAGACACCTGGCAAGCCCGCGACCATCTCGACGGGGCCCGTCGCGGAAAACCGCCGGGCCCGGTTCGACTATGAGATTCTCGACACGATGGAGGCCGGCATTGTGCTGACCGGCACCGAGGTCAAATCGCTGCGTCAGGGCAAGGCCCAGATAACCGAGAGTTACGCCTCCCCCGAGCGCGGGGAACTCTGGCTCATCAACGCCCATATCCCCGAGTATCTGCAGGCCAATCGCTTCAACCACGAGGAAAAGCGACCGCGTAAGCTGCTCGTCAACAAGAAGCAGCTGGCCCGCCTCAGCCAGGACGTCGAGCGTGCCGGCAACACCATCGTGCCGCTGAAGCTTTACTTCAACGAGCAGGGCCGTGCGAAGCTGCTGATCGGTGTCGGCAAGGGCAAGAAGAGCTTCGACAAGCGCGAGACCGAGCGAAACCGCGACTGGAACCGCGACAAGTCCCGCATCATGAAGGAAGGCGGGCGCGGCTGATCGACTGTCGCCCCTGATCCCGCGCTCAGGTGGTCACCATGCGCGCCGCCCGTCCCACGACATCCTCGAACATTGCCGTGGTCAGTACGCCAGTGTTCGTGTTGTAGCGCGAGCAGTGGTAGCTGTCGAAGAGCGTAGCGCCGCCCGACAGCAGGTGCTCTGCCCCATGTGAAAAGGGAAATGCGCTCCGCTTTTCGCCAAGCGTTGTGAGGAGCGAGTCGTGTGCGATGCGGCCCAGCGCCAGATAGGCCCGCGGCCGGTGAGCCTCGATGCTGGCGTCAAGGAAGACCCGGCAGGTCTTGATCTCCTCCGGCGTCGGCTTGTTCTGCGGCGGCACGCAGCGCACCGCGTTGACGATCAGCGCACCTTTGAGCGTCAGCCCGTCGTCCGGCCGCTGCTGGTAGTGTCCCGTGGCAAGGCCGAACTTCCCCAGCGTCGCGTAGAGCAGGTCGCCAGCGTAGTCTCCGGTGAACGGACGGCCGGTCCGGTTTGCGCCCTTGAGGCCGGGTGCCAAGCCGACGATCATCAGTCCGGGCCGCTCGTCGCCCCAGTTCGGCACTGGCCCGTTGAAGAACTCGGGATAACTGCGCTGATTGTCGTGGCGGAAAGCTACGAGGCGCGGGCAGCGCGGACAGTCGTGCGGGGGATTTGCTGGATACACGGAAGACCGGAGGGCAGGGACTCAACTGCCCTTAGGGTCCACGGTTGCCATCTGCCGGTCAATGTTGCGTTCGCCGCCATGCGATGCGGTGCGGTCCACAGGCGGCACTCGTCCCACGACCTTGGCCAGCTCGGCGATGTCGATGAAGAAGTCCGCTTGTCGCCGGAGTTCGTCCGAGATCATCGGGGTAGGCGTTGTCAGCGTCGAGACCACTGTCACCCGCTTGCCCCTGCGCTGCAATGCGCCCACCAGCGCGGTGAAGTCACCGTCGCCTGAGAAGAGCACCAGGTGATCGTAATACTGGCTCATCTCCAGGGCATCGACGCAAAGCTCGATGTCCATGTTGCCCTTGATCTTCCGGCGCCCAGCGGCGTCGGTGAACTCTTTGGCCAGCTTGGTCACGACGGTGAAGCCGTTGTAGTCAAGCCAGTCGATAAGCGGTCGGATCGAGGAGTACTCCTGATCCTCGACCAGGGCCGTGTAGTAATAGGCCCGCAACAGATAGGATTTGGACTGGAACTCGGCCAGCAGGCGCCGATAGTCGATGTCTATGCCTATGGCCTTGCTTGTGGCGTATAGATTCGCGCCGTCGATGAACAATACGACTTTCTCGCGCGGATCGATGGACATGCCCGTTCTCCTGACCGGGGCGGCCGGCCTCCCAGGCTGCCCGGCATAAAAAGCGTTGTGCTCCGCTGGGTTGGGCACCGCCCAATCCCGGCTCTTCCCCCTAAGTTCGGAATACGCGCTTAATCCCGAAAATATGCAACAAAATTAACCTAAGAGGTTACTGCCGACGTCCACGGGCTACATCCAAGCTCTTGCCGCACCATGAGAAACGGTCGCGAAGAAAGTCGTGGATTTGTGGCGAACACGGACGCGTGTGACGCTGCTGAAGAACTTGTGCGGGCCGACTCCCTCGTGTGTGAGGGCCCCTTGATCCCACAACTATCTGGAGACGTACGTGGCCCGCGTCACAGTCGAAGACTGCATTGAGAAGGTGAACAACCGGTTCGACCTGATCCTGATGGCTGCCCACCGTGCGCGCATGATCGCAGCGGGCTCGTCGATCACGGTCAGCCGCGACAACGACAAGAATCCCGTCGTTGCGCTGCGCGAAATCGGCGATGGCGCCATCTCCCCGGAAGACCTGCACGAGGACCTGATCCACTCGATGCAGAAG
>JAEYZJ010000207.1 GCA_023430705.1 Pseudomonadota bacterium
TCCAGTTCGAACCCCTCGAGCAGCCCGCGCTGCGCGGCATCCTGGAAGCTCGCCAGCGAGCGCCCCGTCGCATTGAGTACGGCAAGGGCGCGGATCACCCGCTGCGGGTCGGGCGCCCTGAGCCGCGCCGCAACCACCGGATCGCGCGCCGCGATCAGCCGCGCCCGGCCGTCCCGGTCGAGCCCCGCAACCTCCGCCTCGGCCGCCGCCACCGCCTCGGCCGGCACCTCCGGCACGTCTGCGAAACCGGTCGTCAGCGCCTCGAAGTAGAGGCCGGTGCCACCCACGAAGATCAGCGGCCGGTCGCCCTCCTCCGCGATGATCCGCGCCGCCGCCCGCGCCCATCCGCCGGTCGAGAACCGCACCGAGGGATGCACGAAGCCGTAGAGCCGGTGCGGCACCTCCCCCATCTCGATCCGCGACGGCCGCGCCGTCAGCAGCTGCAGCACCTCGTACACCTGCAGCGCGTCGGCGTTGACCACCACCCCGCCCTGCTCGCGCGCCATCTCGAGCGCCAGCGCCGACTTGCCGCTGGCAGTCGGACCCGCTATCAACACCGCTCGTTTTCCGGGGCTGTGGCCCATCCTCTCAGGCTCCGACGCTTCCGATGACCATTCTCTGCCTCATCGCCAATCCGGCCGACCCCGAACTTGACTCGACGCTCGTCGCGGCGATCCAGCACGAGACGGGTGGCGAGATCAACTGGCTGCACCAGCGCATCGCCTGCGAGATCCACGCCCCGAGGGCCCCCGCCCCGATCGAGGCCGCCCGGGCCGTGATCGGCACGCGCGCCGTCGACACCGCTCTCGTCCCGGTGGAGAACCGGCGCAAGCAGGTGCTGGTCGCCGACATGGACTCCACCATGATCGAGCAGGAATGCATCGACGAGCTCGCCGATGCGGTCGGCATCAAGGCCGAGGTCGCCGCCATCACCGAACGCGCCATGAACGGCGAGCTCGACTTCGAGCAGGCGCTGCGCACCCGCGTCGGTCTCATCAAGGGCCTCGAGCGTCGCGTCGTCGAGGAAATCCGCCGCGAACGCATCACCCTCGCCCCCGGCGGCCGCGCCCTCATCCATACCATGAAGGCCTATGGCGCCTACACGTCGCTGGTATCGGGCGGCTTCACCATCTTTGCCGACTACTTCGCCAGGCGCATCGGCTTCGACGAGGCGATCGCGAACGTCCTCGAGTTCGACGGCGACCGGCTGACCGGCACGGTGGCCGATCCCATCGTCGACAAGTCGACCAAGCTCAACCGTCTCGCCGCCCTTGCCGCTGAGCGCAACCTGCCGCTCTCGGCCACCATGGCGGTCGGCGACGGCGCCAACGACCTCGACATGATCAAGGCGGCCGGCATCGGGGTCGCACTCCACGCCAAGCCGCACGTCGCGGCCCAGGCCGATGTCAGGATCGACCATGGCGACCTGACGGCCCTGCTCTACCTGCAGGGCTACGAGGAAGAGGACATCGTCCGGTGAGGCTGGAGACCGCGAGGCTCGTCCTGCGGTCCTGGGAAGAGCGCGACCGCGCCCCGCTCGCCGCCGTCCTCGGCGACCCCGAAGTCCGCCGCTTCTACCCCACCTCGCTTGACCCGGAACAGGCCGGCGCCCAGTTCGACTTCGCCATGGAGCGCCAGCGCGCCGTGGGCTTTCACTTCGGGGCCGCCGAACTCAAGGCCACCGGCCGGTTCGCCGGCCTCATCGGGCTCGGCTACATCCCCGACGAGCTGCGGGCGGTCCTCAACGGGCAGCCGGCCGTCGAGATCGGCTGGCAGTTCGACCGCAGCCTCTGGGGACAGGGTCTGGCGCCCGAGGGCGCCCGCGCCCTGCTCGAACACGGGTTCTCGACCCTGAAACTGCCCGAGATCGTCGCCTTCACCTTCCGCGGCAACCGCCCGAGCCAGCGCGTCATGGAAAAGATCGGCATGACGCGCGACCCGGCCGGGGATTTCGAGCATCCGCGAATCGAGCCCGGCCACCCGCTGCGGCCGCACGTCCTCTATCGGATCAGCCCAGCCGCACCGCGATGAAGCGGCTGGTGCCGCCCGCGTCCGTCACCTTGAGCAGCACCGCCGGCCGGCCGGCCTCCCTCGCCTGCTCCACCAGCGCGTCGAGCTCGTCGACCGTGGCGATCTCCTTCTGGTTCACTTCCGTGACCACAAGCCCGGCGATGATGCCCTTCTGATCGGCATCACTGCCGCCCCTGACGTCGGTCACCACGATGCCGGTCTGCTCGGGCGGAATGCCGAACTGCGAGCGCCGCGCCTCGTCGAGTGGCGCGACGTCGAAGCCCACGATGTCGGGAAGCTTCGGCGCAACCGTTTCCAGCGCCGCCTCGTCTTCCGCCGCCGTCTCGTCGGTGACCGGCCCCGCCGGGTCGGGCGGAGGCGTGGCACCGTTGTTCGCGATCAGCTGCTCGCCCAGCTCCAGCCGCCCGAGCGTGACGTCGAGCTGCCGCTCGCTGCCATCGCGCAGGATCCGGACCGGCACGGCCTTGCCGACGGCGGTCTCGGCGACCACCCGCGGCAGGTCGCGCATCCGCGCGATCGCCTTGCCGTCGAACTCGAGGATGATGTCTCCCTCGACCACCTTGCCCTCGGACGGTCCGCCCTTGGTCACGTCGATCACCAGCGCCCCGGCGGTGGAGGAGAGTCCGAGGCTCGAGGCGATGTCCTCGGTCACCTCCTGGATGCCGACGCCCAGCCAGCCGCGGCGCGTCTCGCCGAACTCGGCCAGCTGGTCGATCACCGGCTTGGCGAGGTTCCCCGGCACGGCGAAGCCGATGCCCAGCGAAGAGCCGCCGCGCGCGATGATCGCCGTGTTGATGCCGATGACCTTGCCGTGCATGTCGAACAGCGGACCGCCTGAATTGCCCTGGTTGATCGCGGCGTCGGTCTGGATGAACTGGTCGTATGGCCCCGACTGGATGTCGCGATTGCGCGCCGAGACGATGCCCAGCGTCACCGAACCGCCCAGCCCGAACGGGTTGCCGATGGCCATCACCCAGTCGCCCACCACCGCCGTGTCGCTGTCGCCGAAGCTGACGAAGGGCAGCTCGCGCCCCGCCTCGACCTTCAACACCGCAAGGTCCGTCTTGCTGTCGGTGCCGACGATGGTGGCCGGCAGGCGCGTCCCGTCGGTGAGGAACACATCGATCTGCTCGGCGCCCTCGATCACGTGGTTGTTGGTGACGACGACCCCGTCCGCGCTGATGATGAACCCCGAGCCGAGGCTGCGCGCCTCCTGCATCAGCTCGTCGCCCAGCCCGTCATTGGGGTTGTGTTCGTTGAAGAATTCCTCGAGCGGCGATCCGTCCGGCAGGTCCGGGAACGGCACGCCGCCACCGCCGGACACGCGCCGCGACGTGCCGATGTTGACCACCGCGGGCGAAAGCTCGTCGGCCAGGGAGGCTACCGATTGCGGTCCCCTCGCGGCTGCCGGCATGGTCAGCATCGGCAGGGCCAGCAGCCCGGCAAGCAAGAGGGACCGTACCATCCGACCGGCAACGCGCATCGACTTCTCCCGACTCAGGCGCCGCGGGCCGAACGAGGTCAGCCGCGGAGCCACCACAAGAGAACAAGTCCGGCGGCCGCGCAAGCCAACGCAACCGTACGAATGCGAGATGCCGGCATCGATTGGATCGATGCCAGCATCCTTTTCATCTGTTCGGGGAAGGCCGCGTAGGCCAACCCCTCGATGACGATGGCGAGCGCCAGTGCCGAGAAGAACTCGATCACTGGGCCGCGGGCGCGGCCTCAGCCGGTGCCGGTTCCGCCGCCGCGTCCGGAAGGACCGGAGCCTCGGGGGTGATCGCCGGGCCGAGCGCCGGATCCGTCAGGATCGGGGACTCGGTAAGCGGCTCCTCGACCAGCGGGGTCGGCGGGATCGGCGTCGACGCGGCCTCGGGCGGCGGCGTCACGTTGTTCGGGTTCTGCTGCTGGAAGTACTGGAAGAACTCCGAATCCGGCGTCAGCACCATGGTCGTCCCGCCACCGGCGAGCGCCGCGCGGTAGGACTGCATCGAGCGGTAGAACTCGAAGAAGTCCCGGTCGCGGCCATAGGCATCGGCGAAGATCTGGCTCCGCTCGGCTTCGCCTTCGCCTCGCAGGATTTCCGAGTCGCGCTGGGCCGCCGCGAGGATCTCGACACGCTGACGGTCGGCGATGGCCTTGGCGGTCTGCGCCGCTTCCTGGCCGCGTGCACGCAGCAGTGCCGCTTCGGCGAGACGTTCCGCCTTCATGCGGTTGAAGGTGTCTGCCGACACGTTCGGATCGAGGTCCGTGCGCAGGATACGCACGTCGACGATGTCGATGCCGAGCTGCGCCATGTCCGGACGGATCAGGTCACGTGCCTCCCGCATCATGGCCGCACGCTCTTCCGAGAGCGCCGCCGTGAAGTCGCGCAGGCCGTACACCTGGCGGAGCGCGTCGTTGAACAGGGTCGACACGCGGTCTTCCACCACCCGCAGCTCACCGAGCGCGCGGGAACGGAACACGCGCGGATCGGAGATGCGGTAGGTCAGGAAGGCGTCGACGATGTAGAACTTGCCGTCCGAAACCTGGACGGTCATGTTCGCGATGTCGTAGCGCAGCAGCCGGTCTTCGATGATCTGGACCGTGTCGACGAGATCGGTCGGGATCTTGAAGTAGAGGCCCGGCTCGGTCTTCACGTCCGTGATCTGGCCGAAGCGCATGACGATGGCCTGCTCGCGCTCGTTGACCACGAAGATCGACGACACGAACACGTAGAGCAGCGCAACAACGGCGATGCCGAGAATGACTAGGCGATTCATGACTTACTGCGCCCCGGTGCTGGTCGTGGAAGGAATGGCCGGAACCGTGCTTGATCTCAGTTCGGGTAGTGGCAGGTACGGGATCACGCCCGTGCCGCCGGCGCCGCTCTCGATCAGCACCTTTTCGGTACCGCCCAGCACCTGCTCCATCGTCTCGAGGAACAGGCGCTTGCGCGTCACCTCGGGAGCCTTGGCATATTCCTGGTAGATGGAAAGGAAGCGAGCCGCTTCACCTTCCGCTTCCTGCACGACACGGTTCTTGTAGGCCGCGGCGTCTTCACGAAGCTTCGCCGCCTGGCCGCGGGCATTACCCAGCAGCTCGTTGGCATACTGGCGCGCCTCTTCCTGGAAGCGGTCCTCGTCCTGCTCGGCGCGCTGCACCTCGTTGAACGCGTCCGCAACTTCGGTCGGCGGCGCCGCCTGCTCGATGGCGACACGCGACACCGTCACGCCCATGCCGTAGCTCTGCACGATCGACTGCACGATGCCGCGCACGTCGTTGGCGATGCCGGCGCGGTCGTCACGGAAGATGTCCTGAGCCGGACGGCGACCGACGATTTCGCGCATCGCGCTCTCGCCGACCGAACGGACCATGTCCTCGGGATCGCGGACGTTGAACAGGTACGAGGTCGGGTCACTGACCGACCACAGCACGGAGAACTTGACGTCGACGATGTTCTGGTCGCCCGACAGCATCAGTCCTTCGTCGGACTG
Source organism: Pseudomonadota bacterium (assembly GCA_023430705.1). Classification (GTDB taxonomy): domain Bacteria; phylum Pseudomonadota; class Alphaproteobacteria; order Rhizobiales; family Devosiaceae; genus Devosia_A. Next base: position 5,508 of record JAEYZJ010000207.1, read on the forward strand.
CGCCCGGTTCGACCCCACCGAACCGATCTCGGTACGGTTCTCGGTGCGCGGCGCGCGCTCGACGGTCTCGATCGGCCACAGCGCGAAATGCAGGCCCGCAGGCACCACTTCGACCGGCTGGCCGAAACGGAGCTTCACCGCCCATTCCTGTTCCTGCACCGTGAAGACGGAATTGTACGCCCAGACTGCACCCACGGCGAGGATGATGCCGAGGATGGTCCAGCGTCCGCCGGGAAAGCCGCCCTGGAAGCGGTCACGCCCACGGGACAGAATCTCTTCGAGGTTTGGTGTGCCGCCGCCTCCGCGACGATTGCCGCCACCGCCTTGCGGTGCCTGCCCCCATGGGCCGCCACTATTCGAGTTGCGGCCACCCCCGCCCGTATTGTTGTCCCAGGGCATACGTTACCTTTCCTGCCAGGTTATCGATCGCCGAAGTATATAGGGAACGGGTGAGGCTCGATCAACGTATGGCGCCTTAACGGCGACGATAGACTTTCACGCTGAAGGGCGCGCTGTCCCTGTCGGTTCGCTCAATAGCGAGCACCTGTTCTACTTCCCACAGTAAAGGATCGATGTCGGGGAAGTATGCATCTCCCTCCGGCGCCGCCTCCACATGTGTGACGTATAGCCGCTCCGCCTGCGGCATCGCCTCGCGATAGATTTCGCCACCGCCGCCGATCATCACCTCCGTCGCGCCGTCCGCGACGGCCACGCGCCGGGCATTTTCGAGCGCTTCGGCGAGGCTCGAGACCACCACTGCGCCCTCCGGCCGGTAGTCCCGCCGGCGCGTGACGATGATGTTCGTGCGCCCCGGCAGCGGCCTGCCGATGCTCTCGAACGTCTTGCGCCCCATGATCAGCGGCTTGCCCAGCGTGGTGCGCTTGAAGTGCGCGAAGTCCGATGGCAGCCGCCATGGAATCTCCCCCTGCGACCCGATGACGCCGTTCGAGCCTACCGCGACGATCATTGCGACCGGGACGCTCATGGTGCTCCCAGCCTGGCGAGCGCGTCGCCGTCGAGCCGCACCTTCGTCCACTCGTCCTGCATCACGCCGCCCTGTGCCTTGTAGAACTGGATCGAGGGCTCGTTCCAGTCGAGCACCCACCACTCGAGGCGGCCCAGTCCCTCGCGCACGCAGCGCTGCGCGAGGTTGACCAGCAACGCCTTGCCGGCACCCAGCCCGCGCACCTCGGGATCGACGAACAGGTCCTCGAGCCAGATGCCGTGCCGACCCTGGAACGTGGAGTAGGTGTAGAACCAGAGCGCGAACCCCACCGGCCTGCCGTCGGCCTCGGCGATCTCGCAGAACACCTTGGGGTTGGGCCCGAACAGGTCGCGCCGGATATCGGCTTCGGTCGCCCTGGCCTCGTGCGCCAGCTTCTCGTACTCCGCCAGCGCCGCGATGAACCGGACGATCAGCCCCGCATCCGCGGGCACCGCGCTACGTATGGATATCGTCACCGGTCAGCCGCCCGTCCGTTGAGGTTCCTGCCTGTCGAGGATCAGCACGTCGAGCTCGCGGCCATAGGGCGGCCACCAGTCCTCGGCCTCCATCTCGAAGGTCGTCGGCCCGGTCTTTTTCACCTCGCCGTCCCAGCAGAAGGACACGAGGTTCTCCGGCCGTCCCTTGTCGATGGTCAGGTGGAAGGTGCCGATCGGGCCTGCCCAGTTCGCGCCGGTCGACCAGATGTAGTTCAGCCAGCTTTCCGTAAATGGCGCGCCGTAGGGCTCGTCAGGGCTCGGCAGCGTCTTCTTCACCGCGTTGATGAAGCTCTCGTCGATGCAGTACTTCTTCCTGTACTCGCTGGCCGGATCGTAGCCTTCGTAGGGCGGCGCGAGGAACGTCACCGCCACCGTGCCGCCCACGCTGGGCGTGTAGCTGTGCTCGACGGTCACCGTCTCGCCGGCAGGGAAATGCGCGTCCCAGCTGTAGGTCGAGCGCAGCGTCCAGACGGGTACGTAGTCGGTCTGCGGCCCCTTGCCGGCATCGTACTCCATCGGAATGACGAGGCCGCGCCGCAGCAGCTCCTGCCTGGTCGCATCCGGCAGCGCGTTGATCGCGGTCTGCGTCGCCTCGCCATAGGGCGTCAACGGAACGCCGAGCTGGCGGAGGTAATCGGTGTAGTCGATATTGGTCGCGAACGCGTACTGGTGCAGCACCGCCTCGACCGGCTCGCCGTTCACCCGCGTCTCGAAGCCGAAGATGTTCTCGGGGTCCTCCGTCGGCACCGCCACCATGAAGTCGCCGCTGCCGGTGATGTCGGGCATCGGAAACGCCACGAGGGCGTCCGAGTCCGCGTCCGTGTCGTTGCGGAACTCGTACTTCACCCTCACCTCGTCGGGTGAAAGGTAGAGGTCCTCGCGCACCATGCGGATGTCGTCGGTCTCGATGAACACCAGCCCGCCGGCGCCCAGCGTGGACATCGTGTCGTTGCCGAGGGCCGGGGCCGCCGCGAGCAGCGCCCCGATCAGCGCGCAGGCGAGCTGTCTCATACCGCTATCTCGGCCTTGATCCGCTCGTGCGGGTCGTATCCGGTGATCATGAAATCCTCGTAGGCGAAATCGAAGATGTCGGTCTTGTCGGGGTTCAGCGTCAGCCGCGGCAGCGGCCGCGGATCGCGCGTCAGCTGCAGCCGGGCCTGCTCGAAATGGTTGTGATAGAGGTGCAGGTCGCCGAACGAATGCACGAACTCGCCGGCCTCGAGCCCGGTCACCTGCGCCATCATCTGCAGCAGCAAGCCGTAGGACGCGATGTTGAAGGGCACGCCCAGGAACAGGTCCGCCGAACGCTGGTAGAGCTGGCAGCTGAGCTTGCCGTCGGCGACATAGAACTGGAACAGGCAGTGGCAGGGCGGCAGCGCCATGTCGTCCACCTCCGCCGGATTCCATGCCGTCACGATGTGCCGGCGCGAGTCCGGCCTGGTCCTGATCGAGTGCACGACGTTGGCGATCTGGTCGATCGTGCCGCCGTGCCCGTCCGGCCAGCTGCGCCACTGCGAACCGTACACCGGCCCGAGGTCGCCGTTCTCGTCCGCCCACTCGTTCCAGATCGTCACGCCCCGCTCCTGCAGCCAGCGCACGTTCGTCTCCCCGCGCAGGAACCACAGCAGTTCGTAGATGATCGACTTGAGGTGCAGCTTCTTGGTCGTGAGCAGCGGAAAGCCCCGGGCGAGGTCGAACCGCACCTGCCGCCCGAACACCGAGCGCGTTCCCGTCCGCGTCCGGTCCGGCCGGTCGGTGCCGTTGTCGAGAACGTCGCGGAGAAGGGAAAGGTACTGCTGCATGGGGCAATCGAATCTGCGGGGCCGGGACCCCGCAGTGTATGCCTCCGGAAGGCCCCGCGATACCCGGCGCTCAGCCTGCGTCGTTGAAAAGCCGGCCCGCGTCCGGCGCGACGTAGTTCGGTCCGCCCTTCGCCGGCGGGACTGTAGAGGGCCAGCGCGCACCGAGGAACTTGGATTTCGGCACGCGCGTCACGCACACCTTGTCCGACTGGTTGCCGCCGAGGATGTGGTAGGCGCCGTCGTCGTCCTCCTCCTCGCCCGCGTAAAACCCCACATGCCCGTTGGGGCCGTCCTTCCGGCCCCGCCAGAACACCATGACGGCGCCCGGCTGCGGGACCTCGAGGCTGTTGCCGAACTCGCGCCAGCCCCTGGCCCACAGCGGCGACGGCGGCAGCGTCTCGCGCGTCAGCTGCGAGCCGATGCAATGCGCGACGAAGAGTCCGCACCACGGCACGGAATCGTCGCCGTAGGCGATGTCGAGGTCCCTGCCCCAGTTCACGATCTTGACGTTGCTCGGCCTGCCCTCGAACTCCTTGGTGCCGATCTGCTCCCAGGCCTCGACGAACCACGGCAACTCGACGCTGAGCGCCGGTTTCTCCTTCGGCATCATCGTGGTGAAGAGCCTGGCCGCGGTCATCGGCCCGACGATGCCGTCCGCCACCAGCCCGTTCGCCTCCTGGAACCGGATGATCGCATCGATCGTCTGCCGGCCCCGGATTCCGTCGCGGGGGCCCGGATTGAACCCCTTCGCATTCAGTGCTTCCTGGATTTCCAGTACGTTCATGTCCCCGTCTCCCTCATGCGCCGCCCGCGGCCGCAATTCTATGCGCGCCGCGGCGCGCGGGGATCGGTGGCAAGCCCGTTGGGAGAATTCCCGTTCGGAAGCGTACTCAGGCATTTGCATCGTCGCGCCGAGGCCCCTATATTGAGGGTGCCGGCAACGGCTATGGCGATAAACGGCTATCGTAATAAACCCATTGGACCCGGGGGCAGTGCCCGGCGCCTCCACCAGATCTCCCCGTCGTGGCGGGCTCATGGGGGCGAAACAGGATCGACAAGGGCGTAAAGGGTAGACTTTTGCTCGGCATGGTACCACCGATATCGGGCCATCCTAATAGTTGCCAACGACAACTATGCTCCGGTTGCTGTCGCTGCGTAATGCGGCGCTAGCACTGGGAATTGAAGTCCTCCGCTCCTAGCAGGGCGACAGGCGGGGTCCGCAGGCACCTGGCAACAGAAGCCTGCACCTTTCCCCCCGCAGTGGCGTTTGTCCTTGAACTGTCGCTACCCGCGCGGCGATACTGCGCCGTCGGGATTCCCTCGCTCGTCTGGAACTCATATGGCCGAAGACCTCATCCGCTACGACATTCTGGCTCAGGAAGCCCTGCGCGGCGTTGTCCGCAAGGTACTGTCCGAAGTGGCGCGGACGGGACTGCCCGGCGATCATCACTTCTTCATCTCCTTCGTCACGAGGGCCGCCGGCGTTCGCCTCAGCCAGCGCCTGCTCGACCAGTACGACAAGGAAATGACCATCGTCCTGCAGAACCAGTTCAACGGCCTCAAGGTCACCGAGACCGGCTTCGAGGTGGAGCTGTCCTTCGACGGCCGCCCGGAACTGCTCGGCATCCCCTTCTCGTCGATCAAGGGCTTCTTCGATCCCTCCGTCCAGTTCGGGCTGCAGTTCGATGTCGAGCGCGCCGAAGGCGAGGATGAGGAGCCCGAGTCCGAGGTCCAGGCCGACGCTCCGGCAGCGCCTGCAACGGCCCCTGCCGGCGAGCCGCAGGGCGAGAAGGTCGTGAGCCTCGACAGCTTCCGCAAGAAATGACGGCGCTGTGCAGAAGCGCTCGCTGACCATCGCCGGGCACCGCACCAGCATCGCCATCGAGCAGGAATTCTGGGACGGCCTCGAGGCCCTGGCTGCGGCCAGGGGCAAGTCGATGGCCGCGCTCATCGCCGAGATCGACGAGGCCCGCGACGGGCCCAACCTCAGTTCGGCCGTCCGCCTCGCCGTGCTTGCCTGGTATCGCGACCGCGCCGGCTGAACGCGCTAGTTGCCGAGGCCGATGTCCATCGGCCTGTTGATTTCCTCGATCGCGCGCCGCAACGCCTCTTCCTCCGCGGCAGCGTCCTCCGCCGCCTTCCGCGCCGCCGCCTCGTCGGCAGCCTTCCTCGCCGCCTCGGCCGCCTTGCGGGCCGCCTCGTCTTCCGCCGCCTTTCGGGCCGCTTCCTCCGCGAGCCGCGTCCGTTCCGCGTCCTCTGCCTTCTTGCGCGCCTCGTCCTCCGCCCGCAGCTTCTCGAGCCGGTCGACCTCCGCCTCGTAGGCCTTGACCATGATGGCGTCGACCAGCCCGCTGACATCGAACGTCCGCTCGGGCTCGACCAGCGTTCCCGAAAGCCGCGCCGCGACCCGGGCCGAGCCCGCCTCTACCAGCGCCGCCGGGATGATCGCGGTCGGCGTCAGCGTGTAGTCGCCGGTGATGCCGAGGTCCGCGAGCCGGATCGAGCCGCTGCCGAACAGCTGCCCACCCTCCCCCTGGATGGGCAGGTTCGGGCTGCGCAGCACACCGCCCGCGATGGTGAAGGTGCCCGCCACCTCAGGGCTCGCGAACGGACCATCCTGCAGCTTCTCCTCGATCAGCCCGCTCAGTTCCTCCGGCTGCATCTCGAGAACGTCCGCCACTGCCGCGAGTGCGTTCGGGGCCTGCGGATCGAGCCTCTCGATCCTCAGGTCCGACACCGTGTAGGTCCCCTCCCCGGTCATTGCGGTGAGCACGTCGGCAACCGAGCCGCCCGTGCCGCTGAAGCGCCCGGACGCATCGAGCGTCCCCTCCAGCCCCTCTGCCACCGCCCGGGGGGCGATCCGGTCTATCGCGACGCCGGCGAGGCTGACGCGCCCGCTCACCTGCTTGTCGGTCAACGGCCCGGAGCAGCAGACCGCCAGTTCCAGCGAGACCTTCCCCTCGCCCACGCGCGCCGACGCGTTGCGCAGCCGCGCCGTCGACGCATCCCAGTCGAGGTCGAAGCTCAGGTCGCTGGCCACTTCGTTGCCGCCGGCGTCGAGCGCGGTCGCCGTCACCGCCACCCGGCCCGCGGTCGAGCGCGGGCCATCGCCGCCCGCGAGCGGGCCCTCCGGCCAGATCCCGGTCCCCGGCAGCAGCGCAGCCGGGCCCACCAGCGTGCGCAACAGGCCGCCCGCGTCCAGCCGTCCGAGTTCCAGCGCGCCGTTGATCGACCGGCTCCCGCCCCGCTGCACCAGCGCGAGGTTGCCCCTGAACTCCTGCTCACCGGAGGTCCCGGCAATGCCGCTGACCGCCGCGGTCGTCATACCTTCGAAACTGAGTGTTCCCGAGGCGGACAATCCGGGCAGGGAGATCCCGCCGGCCCCCAGCCATTCGACCAGCCCGGACGGATCGGCGAGCTTCACCTTCAGCATGCCCTTGCCGCTGAACGCCGCCGGATCGATCACCACCATGTTGCCGGAAAAGCCCAGCGAGTCGCCGCCGCCTTCCAGCAGCACGGTCGTCTCGAGGCTGTTGGCGACGTTGCCTTCCACCACCCCCACCAGATGCGCCGGCGCCCCGTCGGCGAACACGGGCGCCGCGCCGAACCCGAGCTGGCGGGTCAGCGCCACGCTGTCAGGGGACCTTAGGTCCAGTCTCAGCTTGACCGGTCCGGACAGCGCCCGGGGCAGTCCCGCCTCGATCTCGGCCGCAGCCGTCACGGCGGTGCTGGC
>JAEYZJ010000223.1 GCA_023430705.1 Pseudomonadota bacterium
CTGATCTACGCGCTCTCGGTAATGCCGGCCTTCGCGCTAGTCCCCGTCGTCGACGCCGCGACGCTTCGCATGACGCAGCGTCGAGGTACCGACTTCAGTGCCGTGCGCGCCTGGGGAACGGTCGGCTATATGGTGACGACCGGTGCCTCCGGTCCGCTCATCGCCTGGTTGGGTGACGCAGCCTACGTTCCCATCTTCGTTGCCTTCGCCCTGCTGCGGGCGCTGTTGGCGTTCCAGCTGCCGCAGTTTCGCGCAGTGACTCCTGACGACATCGGACCGGCTGCCCGCAGGTCGTCCGGCCGACTGCGTGAACTGCTGAGGCCATGGTTCCTGCTGGCGCTGCTAGGTGTTGCCATTCTCTATGCCACTCACGCGGTGATCGGCACCTTCGGGGCCCTGCTCTGGTACCGGCAGGGCATCCCCGAAGGACTGATCGGGCCGCTCGTCGCCACAATGGCGGCGGCCGAGGCAGCGATGATGTTCGCGTGGAAGCGGCTGAAGCTGAAGTTTTCCGCCCGTCACATTATCCTGTTCGCCTGCATGGTGGCGGTGTTGCGCTGGTCAGCCATGGCCTTCTCGCCGCCGGTCTGGGTGCTGTTCGGCCTGCAGATGCTGCACGCGCTCACCTTCGCCATGGGCTACCTCGGCGGCATCTACTTCCTGGCCAACTGGACAGGGGAGGATATTGCCGCCGAAGCGCAGGGCTTCTCCTACGTCCTGCAGCAGGGGATCAGCATCCTCGTGATCGTCGGCATGGGCTGGTTCGTCGCCGCATACGACGCCAAAGCCTGGCTCTTCGTCGGTGGCTTTGCGGCGCTGGGCGGGCTCTGCGTCCTTGCTTCGCTTCGGCTGCAACCAAAACACTCGCATTCTTCCACTACCGATCAGCTCGTCGCGGCCGATCCTGCCCCCTGAGTAACCCCTATCATGACCGCCTCCGCTTCCTTCACGGAGCCCCGCCTGTCGCCTGAACTACGCGCGACCATCTTCTATTTCATCCAGTACATGTCGGGCGCCGTGGTGACCGTATACGGCGGTATCTGGTTCGCCTCTCAGGGAATCTCCTCGGAGGAAATCGGCATCCTCAATGCCGCGCCGGTGCTGGTGATCCTGCTTCTGAACATGCTGGTCGGCCGCATTGCCGACCGGGCGCCGGACTGGCGACAGGTGATCGTTTTCGGCTCGGTACTGGCCGGCATCTTCCCGCTCGCGCTGTTCTTCGCTCAGGGTTTCTGGGGCATCCTGATCGTCTGGACCCTGCTGAGCCTACCTGCCGGTCTCGTGGGTCCGGTGGTGGATGCCGCCACGATCCGCATGACACAACGGCGGGGCACGCAGTATGGCCCGATCCGTGCCTGGGGCACGGTCGGCTACATGGTCATGCTTATCGCCACCGGCTTCATCATCGCGTGGCTCGGCGGCGCAGCCTTCCTGCCGCTGTTCGTCGGCCTCTCGCTCGCACGCACCCTCGCATCCTTCGGCCTGCCGCGTTTCCGCGGCGAGAAGGGGGAAGTCGTGGTGGCGAGGCCGAGCCACGGAGCGAGCCACCTGCGCGAGGCGATGAAGCCCTTCTTCGTGCTGCCGCTGGTCGGCTTCGCGATGGTTTACAGCACGCATATCGTCTTGAACGCTTTCCAGGGCCTGCTCTGGAAGGAGCAGGGCTTTTCCGAGGACATCATCGGCCCCCTGCTGGCTGTTGCAGCCCTGGCTGAAGCGGGCCTGATGTTCACTTTCGGTCGCGTCAGCAAGCGATTTGCCGCGCGCAGCCTGATCCTTGCCTCGGCGGCGACCGCCGTGTTGCGGTGGACCTGCATGGCGTTCGAGCCCGGCATCCTGTTCCTGATCCCGCTGCAACTGCTGAACGCCATCACCTTCGCGCTCGGCTACATGGGGTGCCTGCACTTCATCGCCAACTGGACCAGCGACGACATCGCGGCGGAGGTGCAGGGGTTCTTCCAGGTGCTGATGCAGGGCACATCAGTGATCGCGCTTGTCGCCTTCGGCTGGTTGACCGGCATGATGGGAGCCAAGGCCTACCTGGTTGCGGCGGCCTTCGCTGCTGCTGGAGGCGGGTTCATCTGGATGTCTCTGAACATGCAACCGCCCAAGCAACCCGAACCGGCACAGCTCCACTAGGCGGGCGCGTCGGTCGCCAAAGCAACTGCATCGGGCCTGGTGATCCTCCTCTGGGCCCACGAGCATCGAAAGCAAAGGGCCTCGCAGTCGCCTGCGAGGCCCTTTGCTTGATTAGTCAGGGGGGGAGCGCTTTATCCCAAGCGACCGCTGGCGTGGGCCAGCATGGTGTACACTCGTCCGCGGTCGCTCAGCAGGTACTCGCGCGTCTCTGCGACCGGGTTCGCACCACCAGCCGCCCGCTTAAGCAACTGCTCGAACTCTGACATGTAGGTCGTGGCGGTCTTTGCGAAATCCGGGTCCCGCTGGATGCGCTTGCGGACTTCGTCGTACGTGGCCTGTCCGCCAAGCGTGTAGATGCGCCGCGAGAACACGTTCTGCTCGCCGGCCTGGTAGCGCTGCCAGGCATCGGCCAGCGCGGTAGGCTCCATTGCCCGGGCGATCTCTTCGGTCAGCGTCGAGAGGTTCTGGCTCTGCGGCGCCGTCGGAGCGGGAGCAGGCGCGGCTGCTGGGGCAGGGGTGCTGCTCGAGGCGTTGCGGAGCACGTCGCGCAGCCAGCCGCCGCCTTCTTCGGTCCGTGCTGCCGGTTTTTCGGCCACAGGCTGCGGGCGCGGTGCGGTGATGGTCGTCACCGGAGCCTCCGGCGCCGGGCTGACGCGCGGTGCGGGGCGGACGGGCTCGGGACGCGGTGCCTCCTGGCGCGGCTCCGGCCTGCTCGTTGCGTCGTCGCGCAGGAACGAGGCGCGGGTCGGGGCCGGCGGGCGACGATCGTTGAGGTCGTGCGTCGCGGGCTGGGCGCGGACGATGGCATTGAGTTCGGCCAGCGCCTCGATCTGCTCGGCCACCACGCGGCGCATGGCTGCCGCGCTTGACTTGGTTTCCTCGGGCAACTCCATGACGCCGCGAGCCAGTTCCGAACGGGTGTTCTCCAGCTCGGCGCCGACTTCCTTGGCAGTTGCGCGCATCGCCGAGGCCGTTTCGTTGAACCGCTGCGTTGCAGCTTCGAGCGCCTGCTGCATTTCGAGGATCATCGTTGCCTGCGTCTGGCGCAGGGCATCGGCGGCCCGCTGGCTCTCGTTCGCCGCGGTATCGGTGAACGAGCCAAGCTGCGTCGCGACGCGGTGCGACGTGCCTTCCAGCGCTTCCTCCAGCAGGTTGGTGCTCTTGCCGAGGACGTTCTGCATCTCGGTAGTGGCGCTGGCGAGCGCGTTCTGCACCTTGTCGGTGGTGGCTGTGAGCACGGTCTCGAGCTGGTTCGTCGTCTGCGAGAGGGAGGACTGGACGCGCTCCGCAGTCCCGTTGAGTACGCTCTCGAGGTGGCCCGTGGTTTCGCCCAGCGAGGCCTGTACCTGCTCGGCCGTGTTGGTGAGCACGGCCTGGAGCTGACCTGTGGTGTCGGCGAGGGCGGAGTTGATGGTGCCGGAGGTGGCTTCGAGCGTCTCGGCCACATTCGTTGTGGTCGAGGCCAGCAGCCCTTCCATCGACTCGCGCGCTGCAAGCAGGCGTTGCTCGGTCTCTTCCACAGTCTCCGAAATGGACTGGGCGAAGCCACGCATGCGCGTGTCGATCTCGTCGGCACGGGCGGTGAAGGCCTGGGCCAGATGGTCCATAGCCTGGCGGCGCTCGTCGAGGTTGGTAAGCGTCAGCGTGCCGCTGGACGAGAGGTTCTGGGCCGCGGCGTCGAGGCTCTTGGCCTCGCTGTCGAGGTTGCCCAGCATCGAGCCGAACTCGCTGACCATCGATGCGATGGACGACTGCAGGGCGCCGACGTGCTGGGTGACCAGCCGGCCCGCTTCCTCGGTCGAGCCGATGGCTTCCCGAACGGTGGACGAGTAGGTAGCGGTTTGCTGCGCGACACTGTTCTCCAGGTTGGCGAGGTTCGCCGTCGAGGCGTCCAGCACCTTCTGCAGGAGAATGTTGGAGTCGTTGAGCTTGCCCAGCGCGGCGGTCACGTCGGTGAGGATGCGTGAAGTCGACTGACTCATCAGGTCCTCGGCCTGCGAGGCGTTGGTGATGAGTGCCTGGGCGAGGACGTTGCTGTGGTTCTGCAGGCTCATCTCTAGCTGCGCCGAACGGTCGGACACGAGGGCGGCAAAGCCGTCGGTCTGCTCGCTCACAACGCGGTTGATCTCTGCAACCTTGGCGCCGATCGCGTCTGCGGCGGCCACGGCCTTGATCGAGATCAGTTCGTCGACGTTGTTGGACGCGCGCTGGATCTGCTCGAGCGCGTTGCGCACGGCCACATCCATGCGGTCGGCCGTCGTTGTGACGTCCTCGGCAATGCCCTGCGTCGCAGCGACGATGCGGCGGGAGATGGTCTCCTCGATGCGGTCGGCACCGGCCTCGAGGTCCGTCATCGACTGAACGAGCGCAGTATTGATCGCGGTGTTCAGCGAAGCGAGGCGCTCGGCCGTGATGTCGGCGCGGGCGGTGATCGCCTCTGGCAGGGTGCCCAGCCGCTGGTCGACCACGTCGGTGATCGCCTTGCGAGCCGAGTTGACGCCAGTCTCGATGATGTCGGCGGCCTTCCGGGCGCTGTCGCCCACGGTGGACGCCGCGCCGTCGATGCGGGCGGTGACACCAGACTCGGCGTCGGCGATCTTGAGGATGGCAGCGTCGAGGCCGCGGTCGAGCGACTCGCCGATCTCGGAGACCTTGGTCTGGATCGTGGTAGCCACCGCCCCGGCGCGCTCCGACATCACGTCGGTCACGCTGCGCAGTGTGCCTTCGATCTTGTCGCGGGCGGTGTTGCCCTGCGACTCGATGGTGCGGGCCAGTTCCTCGGTGCGATCGCCGATGGCGGCGGCAATTCCAACGGTGTGGCTGCCCAGCGTCTCGGCGAGCTGCTGCGTGCGGGTGTTGAGCGCATCGGCGAGTTCCGCCGAACGCGTGGAGACGGTCGTCGCCAAGGTCTGCGTGCGCTGGTCGAGGCTCTCCGCGATCTGCTGGGCGTGCTGCTGCAACGTGGAGTCGATGGACTGCGTACGCTGGTCGAGGCTGTCGCCGATCTGCTGCGCGTGCTGCTGAAGGGCGAGGTCGAGCGCCTGGGTGCGGGTCGCGACGGACTGGTCGAGCGCCTGCGTCCGGGTGGCCACCGCATCGTCCAGTTCCTTGGCGCGGCCGGTGAGGACCTGCTCGAACTGCTCCACCCGGTTGCCGAGGGCGAGGTCGATCGCCTGGGCGTGGGTGATGATGTTGGTGTCCATCTGGCGGGCATGGCCCGAGATGGTCGCGTCGAAGGCCTTGACATGCTCGTCGAGCGCGGCGCCGATTTCGGCGTGGCGGCCGACAAGTGTTTCGTTAAGCAGCTGAGTGCGCGTGTCGAGCGCCTCGGCAATAACCTGGGTGTGGCCTTCGAGCGCATCCGAGATCTCGCGGCTGCGGCTGGCGATCGCCTCGGTGACCTGCCTGGTCCGCTGGCCGAGCGTCTCGGTCATCTCGCGGGTGCGCTGCGTCACGGCCTCGTTGAAGGCCTCGGATTTCTCGTCGAGTGCCATCTCGAGCACGTTGGCGCGGGCCGAGAAGCTCGCGTTGTTCTTGTCGAGAGCGGCGATCAGGCGTTCACCTTTGTCGCCGATGACGGTGTCGAGTGAGGCGAGGCGGGTGTCGATGGTCGAGGCGATCTCGTCGAGCCGGGCGTCGAACTGGGCGAGGTTCTGCGAACCGGCACCGGTCAACGTGACGCGGGCGCGCTCGGTCGTATCGTCGAGGGCGCCGCTGAGTTCGATCATTGCCGACTGCAGGCGGCTCTCCATCGAATTGACCTGGATCTGCACCTGTTCGTCTAGCTGATGCGAGAGGCCAGAGAGCAACTGCTCGGCTTCGCGAGCGCGGCCAGTGATGTCCGACGCGATGCGGGTGCCGATCATGTCCAGCGCGCTGGACACCTCATGGCCGCGGTCCCGCAACTGGTCGAGCAGGGTGATGCCTCCCTGGCTCAGCAGCTTGGCGAGCGAGGACGTGCGGTTGTCGATGGCGTCCGAAAGGGTCACAGCTCGGCTGTCGAGAGCCTCGGTCAGCGACTGCATGCGACCGTCGATCACTGCGCTCAGTTCCTGAGTGCGGTTCTCGAACGCGCCGGAGATGGCGCCGGCCTTGTCCTCGAGCGTGATATTGAGACGGCTGGCGCTGTCGTCGAGCGCGACAAGCAGATGGCTGGTGCGCTGATCGATGAGCGAGACGAAGCTCTCGGTGCGTTCGCCGAATGCGCCATTCAGCGAATTGCCGGCGGTCTCGAGGGCCTTGGTCAGGTTGCCGCCGGACTCAACGATGGTGCCGGCGATCCGCTGGCTGATCATGTCGAGATCGAACACCAGACCGGTGTGGCTCTCTGTGATGGCTTCGCGGACGCGCTCCGTATTCGTGATCACCGCCTCGCGCTGGCTGGCCAGTTCCTGGATCAGCGCGCGCATGCGGGATTCATTGTCGGAATAGGTGCGCTCGAGGGCGGTGACTTCGTTGTGGATCATCACTTCGAGCTCGCCGGCGCGCGACAGGGCACGCTCGAGGCCATCGCCCAGCGCGTTGACTTCCCGACGCACGGCCTGCCCGACCGAGGCGACCTTTTCCGAAGCGGTGGTTTCCGGCTCCGCCAGGCGGATCGCCGCCTGTGTCACGGCTGCTGCTGCGTTACGCAGGTCCTGGGCCCGGCGGATGAGGGTCGCGATGGCGAAGATACCGATCACCGGCACGACGGCGAGCGCAAGCAGGCCGATGAAGTCGTTCGAGCCCCAGAAGTCTGCGCGGCCCATGTCGCCGCCGTTGCGGATCAATGCCACGAGGATGATCGCCACGACCCACCCGGCCGCGATCAACCCGGCAACCATCGTCGGGGTGCCCGACGAACGCGACTGCAGGCCGTAGAGAATTTTCGATGAAGGGAAGCGGTCGTCATTGGCGACCGAGCCGGTCTGCGCCGCGAACTTGTCGGCGGTCCGCTGGCGCTCGGAGCGAGCCGAGTTGTCGCGCGGAAGCGGCTTGGGACCGATCGCAGCCTTCTCCGCCGGAACGTCATCGTCTTCGGACGGCTTGTCCAGATTGGCGAACACCGAGTCCTTCAGGGCGTCCTCGACTGCCGAAAATGCCAAGGTTGCGGGATCGTTTTGGGGGGCAGCGGTCTTCTTGGCCATACTCTCTACAACTCTCGCTTCGGCAACCGGCAGGCGATCTGAGCTGTCATTGGACCACTCCCGGAGTTCCGGTAAGCCGTCCAAAGTGGGTAAAATGCGATTCAAAAGCCCCGCAGTTCCCCATGCCCCACGCCGCCGCACGCTGGGTGGACCTCAAACATACATGCAATTTGAGGCAAACCGAACCCAATCTTAATGGAGGGTTAATTTCCGGTGGGAATGCGGCTGGTTAAGGGCACATATAAACTTGTCCACATTCGCTTGGCGAGCCCTTCATTCCCCGCGGCTAGCCTGTGCGTTGCGTCCAGAAGGGGGCGCAAAGATACAGGGGGCCGGAATGGCGCGGAGCAATATGATCGAGGCTGGGCAGCAGGACGCTGCCGACGAGATCACCGGCGATCCTATCGACATGGCTCACCTCGAGGCACAATCTCTCGGCGATCCGGGTCTCCAGGACGAGGTGCTGAGGCTCTACGCGCAGATGAGCGGCGTCTATCTCTCCCGCATTGAGGGGAGCCAGACCCCCCAGGAACTGATGCAGCACCTCCACACGCTCAAGAGTGCCGCCGCCGGCATTGGCGCCTGGCATGTGCGCGACCTCGCCAAGCATTCCGAGGATGCCCTGCGCGAGGGCCAGCCGATCAATCCCGACCATATCCGGGCAGTCGCTTCGGCGGTCCTCGAATGTCAGGACTTCATCACCGGCCTCATCGCCGCGGCCTGATGCACGGCACCTGAGACGTAGTGCGCGCTTGCGAGGGCAGGGGCCGCGCCGTATATGCGGCATGAACTCTCCACGCGAAGACTCCTCATGCCTCACATCACCTATGTTGAAACCGACGGCACGCGGCACGAGACCGAGGCCGAAGTCGGCTCGACCGTGATGGAAACCGCAATCATGAACGGCGTGCCAGGTATCGTCGCTGAATGCGGTGGCGCCTGCACCTGCGCCACCTGTCACGTCTACGTCGACGAGGCGTGGACGGAGACCGTCGGCGGTCCGTCCATGATGGAAGAGGACATGCTCGATTTCGCCTATGCCGTGAAACCCACGAGCCGCCTCAGTTGCCAGATCAAGGTGAAGGACGAACTCGACGGGCTGGTCGTCCACGTGCCGGATCGTCAGGGCTAGACGACGCGGACGGCGCGATAGTTCTGCGCGGTTCTTCCACGCTGGCGCCGTGGCATGGATTCTTTTGCCGGAGCCGGGCGTCCGGCCTCAACGCAATTCTAATCTATACCTGCTACGAGAAACATTAAAGCTATTGATTTTCAATAGCTTGCTCGGAAGTGTCGATCTCGGTATGTATCCGGCACTGAAAGGCAGCCAATGGGTGAACTGACAACATTTCCTGTCAGCTACAAAGTCGAGGGAAAGCGCATCGTCATCGTCGGCGGTGGAGAAGAAGCCCTCAACAAAGCCCGATTGGCCGTTAAGACGACTGCTTCAGTAGTCATTATTTCCCGAGAGCTTGAAGCCGACTTCTCGACGCTACCCGTGACAACATTGGCGCGGGGCTTCGAGGCGGGGGATCTGGTCGGTGCCGCCCTGGTCTTCGTAGCTGACCATGGGCCCGACGGCGAGGCCGCCAAACTGGCGGCGCGCGCTGCGCATATCCCCCTGAACGTCGTCGACGTTCCCGGGGAGTGCGATTTCTACACGCCCGCGATAATCGATCGTGCACCAGTCACCATCGCCGTCGCTTCGGAAGGCGACGCTCCGGTTCTTGCCCGCCTGATCCGGGCCCACATTGAGGCTGCGCTCTCGCCGAATTTGGGGGCGCTCGCCCGCCTTGCCGGGAGCATGCGCGACCGCGTCGCGGCCCTGCTGCCCGGCGCGCGCGCCCGCAGTTTCTACGAAGAACTGGTGACGTCGCCCGAAGTCGAGGCCGACCTGATCCGCGGTAACGGGGTCGCCAAAGCCGAGTCCCTGTTGGCCCAGCATGTCGAGCAGGGTGAGAGCCCCGGCGTCGTGTGGCTGATCGGGGCCGGCCCCGGGGCCGAGGACCTGCTTACGCTCCGGGCGCAGCGGCTTTTGCAGCAGGCGGACGTGATCGTCCATGATCACCTCGTGCCGGCGGCGGCAGTGGAGATGGGCCGACGCGATGCGGAGCGCATCCTCGTGGGCAAGAAGAAGGGGCATCACTCCTTTACCCAGGCAGAGATCAACGGGCTGATCGTCCGACTGGCAAAGCAGGGCAAACGAGTCGTGCGCCTCAAGGGTGGCGATCCGATGGTCTTTGGGCGCGCCGGCGAGGAGATCGAGGCGCTCGGCGAGGCCGGCATCGCCTATCACATTGTGCCTGGCGTGACCGCTGCCCTGGCCGCCGCCGCCGATACAGCAACACCCGTCACGCTCCGCAAGATTTCGACTGGCTTCGTCCTCGCGACCGCCCATGGCGCCAACGACGAGCAACTGCGCCACTGGGGCGCGCTCGCCGCGTCCGGGCTGACGCTGGCTCTCTACATGGGTGGCTCGATCGCCGCCGAGACCGCGACACGGCTGGTCGCGGCCGGCGCCCGGAAGGAGACGCCCGTCGGCATCGTCGTCAGGGCGGGGCGGAAGGACCGGGTGCTCTACCGCGGCACGCTGGGCGCGCTCGCGCAGGGCGAGGCTGAGTTCGAGGACGGCCCGGCAATCATTTTCGTGGGCGAGGCGATCGCTCACGGCGACTGGAGCGAGGCGATTTCCATCGCTGGCTCCGAATTCAAGGTGGCGTGAAATGGAAATCCTCACCGGCAACGAGCTGATGAGCGGCGCAACGGTCTATCTCGACCGGCAGGGGTGTTGGGTCGAAGACCTGCAGCAGGCGCGCGTCTTCCACAAGGAGGAACTCGCGGCAAGGGATGCGGCGATCACCGCCACCAGACAGACCGGACGAGTTATCTCCCTTGAGATCGAGACGGTCTCGGTTCGTGACGGGCTGATACACCCCGACCGGATCCGCGAGCGCATCCGAGCAGAGGGTCCGACAGCCCCGCGCTTCGACCGCCAGCATCTCGACGAGGACGGCCATGTATCGATATGACGAGTTCGACGCCGCGTTCGTGAAGGAACGTACGGCGCAGTTTTCCGACCAGGTCGCCCGGCGGCTGAGCGGCGAACTCAACGAGGACCAGTTCCGGCCGCTGCGGCTGATGAACGGCCTGTACCTGCAGTTGCACGCCTACATGCTGCGCATCGCGGTGCCCTATGGGACGATGAACAGCCGCCAGATGCGCATGCTGGCCCATATAGCGCGCACCTATGACCGCGGCTACGGCCACTTCACAACGCGCCAGAACATCCAGTTCAACTGGCCCAAGCTGCGCGATATCCCGAAGATACTTGCAGATCTGGCCTCGGTCGAGATGCACGCCATCCAGACCTCGGGCAACTGCATCCGGAACATCACGACCG
>JAEYZJ010000263.1 GCA_023430705.1 Pseudomonadota bacterium
GCGCTCGGCGAGTCCGCCCCGGTCGACAGCTGGGACCTGATCTTCAAGCCCGAGTATGCCGAAAAGCTCGCCTCCTGCGGCATCGCGCTGCTCGACAGCCCGTCCGAAGTCATCGGCATTGCGCTCCACTATCTCGGCCTCGATCCGAACTCGGAAAACGAGGAAGACCTCAAGAAGGCCGAGGAACTGCTCAACTCGATCAAGCCATACATCCGCTATTTCCACTCGTCGCAGTACATCGACGACCTGGGCAACGGCGAAATCTGCGTGGCGCTGGGCTACTCGGGCGATATCTTCATCGCCTCGGACAACGCGGCCGACGGCGTCGAGGTGAACTACGTCATTCCCAAGGAAGGCGCGGCCACTCTCTTCGACTTCCTCGCCATCCCGGCCGACGCGCCGCATCCCGAGAACGCCCACAAGTTCATCAACTACATCCTCGAGCCCGAGGTCGTGGCGGCGATCACCAACTACGTGTTCTACGCCAACCCGAACCTGCCCTCGCTCGAGTTCGTCGATGAAGAAGTGAAGGCCAATCCCGGAATCTACCCGCCGGCCGACACGTTGGCCAAGGCATTCGTGATGAAGGCGCACTCGCCAGACTTCGAAGAGGTCTTGACCCGCACCTGGACCCGCATCAAAACCGGGCAGTAACCACTTCTAAGGGGCGGCCCCGGGGCCGCCCCTTCAGCATAATGTTCCAGGGGGCGTCGCCGGACGGTCATGGCAAAGAAGCCGCAACTCGCATTCGAAACCCGCCCCTGGCGCGACCCGTCCGCCAAACCTTTCGTGCGCATCCGCAACGTCACCAAGAAATTCGGCGACGTGCTCGCCGTTTCCAACGTGTCGCTCGATATCTACAAGTCCGAGCTCTTCTGCCTGCTGGGCGGCTCGGGCTCGGGCAAGTCGACCCTCTTGCGCATGCTGGCCGGTTTCGAGACGCCGACATCGGGCACGATCGAGATCGACGGCCAGGACATGACCACCGCGCCGCCTTACCGCCGGCCGATCAACATGATGTTCCAGTCCTATGCGCTGTTCCCGCACATGAACGTGGAGCAGAACATCGCCTACGGGCTGAAGCGCGACAACATGCCGGCGGCCGAGATCAAGGATCGCGTCGCCGAACTCCTGACCCTGGTCAAGCTGCAGGACTACGGCCGGCGCAAGCCCAACCAGTTGTCCGGCGGCCAGCGCCAGCGCGTGGCGCTTGCCCGCTCGCTCGCCAAGCGACCCAAGCTGCTGCTGCTCGACGAACCCCTCGGCGCGCTCGACAAGAAGCTGCGCGAGGAGACCCAGTTCGAACTGGTGAAGATCCAGGAAAGCCTCGGCGTCACCTTCATCGTGGTTACCCACGACCAGGAGGAGGCGATGACGCTCGCCACCCGCATCGGGGTGATGAACCAGGGCGAGATCGCCATGATCGGCGAGCCCACCGAGATCTACGAGTATCCGAACTCGCGCTTCGTCGCCGGCTTCATCGGCTCGGTGAACATGGTGGAGGGCACGGTTACGGAAGACGAGCCGGACCATGTGCGCATCCGTTCGGGCGAGCTGGGCTGCGACATCTATATCGCGCACGGCGTCGATTGCGCCCCCGAGCAGATCCTCTGGTGGGCCATCCGCCCCGAGAAGATGCAGCTGAGCCGCGACAAGCCCGACTCTCCGTTCGATGCCAACGTAACCCAGGGCGTGGTCGAGGATATCGCCTATCTCGGCGACATGAGCCTGTACCAGGTGGTGCTCGACAGCGGCAAACGCGTCCGCGTGTCGCAGACCAACTCGGTGCGCGGCACCACGGACGCCATCACCTGGGAAGAACGGGTGTATGTCAGCTGGGGCGACAACGCCGGATCGGTGCTGACAGTATGAGCTCGCTCGGCAGCCCCCTGGTGCCACCGCGCCGCCTGAAGCCGTGGAGCGGCTTCGAGCGTCGGTTGCGCGATGTCGGTATTTCCGGCCGCACGCTGGTGATCGCTGCGCCGGCTGCCTGGCTGACCGTGTTCTTCCTTGTTCCGCTGCTGGTCGTGTTCGGCATTTCGCTCGCCACCAAGCAGTTCGGGCGCCCGCCCTACTCGCCGCTGGCGGAAGTGGACGGCTCGACGCTGCAGCTGACGCTGCACCTGTCCAACTACGTCAAGCTGCTGACCGACCCGCTCTATGTGGCGGCCTATCTGAGCTCGATCCGCATCGCGCTGATTTCGACCGTCATCACGCTCATCATCGGCTACCCGATGGCCTATGCCATCGCGCGGTCGCCGGAAAAGTGGCGCAACCTGCTGCTGATGCTGGTGATCCTGCCGTTCTGGACCTCGTTCCTGCTGCGCGTCTACGCGCTCACCGGGTTCATGCGCGGCAATGGCGTCATCAACCAGTTCCTCGGCCTGTTCGGCATTCCGCCGCTGGTGATGATGCAGACCGACTTCGCCGTCTATGTCGGCATCGTCTATTCCTACCTGCCTTTCATGATCCTGCCGCTCTACACCACGCTGGTGAAACTCGACTCCTCGCTGCTCGAAGCCTCGGCCGACCTCGGCTCGCGCCCCTGGCAGACCTTCCTGTCGGTGACGCTGCCGCTCTCGTTCCCCGGCATCGTGGCCGGCTCGATGCTGGTCTTCATCCCGGCCATCGGCGAGTTCGTCATTCCCTCGCTGCTGGGCGGGCCGGAAACCCTGATGATCGGCCGCGTGCTGTGGGACGAGTTCTTCACAGCCACCAACTGGCCGCGCGCTGCCGCCGTTGCCGTGGCCATGCTGGTGGTGGTGGTGATCCCCATCGTGCTGCTGCAGAAGGCGCAGGACGCCGTTGTGGAGAAGGGCAGGTAGATGCGGCGCGGCTGGTTTCTTCCCATCACGGCGACGCTCGGCTTCGCCTTCCTCTATCTGCCCATCATCTCGCTGGTGATCTTCTCGTTCAACGAGAACCGGCTGGTGACGGTGTGGACCGGCTTTTCGACCAAGTGGTACGGCGAGCTGTTCAAGGACCCGCAGATGCTGGGGGCGGCGTGGCTGAGCCTGCAGATCGCCTTCTGCGCGGCGACCATTGCGCTCGTGCTCGGCACGCTGTGCGCGGTGGCGCTGGTGCGGTTCAAGCGTTTCCGCGGCCGCACCGTGCTGGCCGGCGCCGTATCTGCGCCGCTGGTGATGCCCGACGTGATCACCGGCGTGGCGCTGCTGCTGCTGTTCGTTGCGATGGAGGGGCTGCTCGGCTGGCCTTCGGGCCGCGGCATCGTCACCATCATCATTGCCCACACCACGTTCTGCATGGCCTACGTCGCCGTGGTGGTGCAGTCGCGTCTCTCCGACCTCGACCTGAGCCTCGAAGAAGCGGCGATGGACCTGGGCGCAACGCCGATGCGGGTGTTCTTCGACATCACCCTGCCGATCATCGCCCCGGCGCTGGTTTCGGGCTGGCTGCTGGCCTTCACCCTGTCGCTCGACGACCTGGTGATCGCGAGCTTCGTTTCCGGCCCCGGCTCGTCGACCCTGCCGATGGTGATCTTCTCCAAGATCCGCCTCGGCGTGTCGCCTGACGTGAACGCGCTCGCCACCATCATCATCGGCATCGTGGCGCTCGGCGTGGTTGGCGCGACGATCCTGAACCTGCGCGCCAGCAGGAACCAGAAGAGCTGAACGACCGACGGAAGCGTCGCCTCGGCGCCTGAGACGGACACCGCCGCGACCTCTGACGGTCTCAGCGGTGTGCCTGTCTTGAAGCGGCGGCGTGATATGGCTATTTGAAGTCCTGTCGGCAGCAATGCCGGCGATGTTCTCAGGGCGGGGTGCAATTCCCCACCGGCGGTAGATGGCGAAAGCCAAAGCCCGCGAGCGCTCCGGAGTATTCCGGGGGTCAGCAGATCCGGTGTGAATCCGGAGCCGACGGTATAGTCCGGATGAAAGAGAACGGGACTTAGCGCTGGTTCCTGCGCGCCCGTACCTTTTCGGTCGGGCGCATGACCCATCGCCGATCCCCGTAACTCCCTGAGGGAACTGGTTACGGAAAGGATCGATCGATGAACCAGGTTTCCTCTTACAGCAAATCTCCCGCCTTCACCGGCGCCGTCTACATGCTGGTGGCCGCCACCGCCTTTGCCGGCGCCAACGTGCTGCAATCGCTGCTGCCCACCCCGGTGGAATATGGCGGCTATGGCATGAGCTCGACCGGCATGGCGTTCTGGCAATATGTGATTGCCGGACTCCTGAGCCTGCCGCTGATCCTGAGGATCGGCATCGGCAACCTGCGCACCAGCCGGCCGCTGGCGCACGAGATCCGCGCCTTCGTATCGGCGCTGGGCGTGCACGTGTTCGTCTATGGCTTCGCCACCGGCGTGCCGATCTGGCAGATGGTGACGCTGCTGGCGACCGGCCCGTTGTTCATCATTTTCGGTTCGACCCTGTTCCTCGGCGAGCGGGTTTCGGCGGCGCGGCTTGCGGCGGCCCTGCTCGGCTTTGTCGGCGCCATCATCATCTCCGGCGTCGGCAGTGACGGGCTCGGCTGGCAGACGCTGGTGCCGATTGTCGCCGCGGCGCTGTGGGCGACGACGGACGTGCTGACCAAGTACCTCTCGCTGAAGGGCGAGAACCCCGAGACGCTGACCGTGTCGCTGCTGGTGCTGGTGACGCCGAACCACCTGCTGATCCTGCTTGCCGTTTCGGCGCTCGGCCTCGTTGCCCCCGGCCTGCTGCCGGCGAGCCTGAGCGAGAATGTCTTCGCCATCCCGACCGGCGATGCCTTGTGGCTGCTGCTGCTGCTCGGCGCGCTGACCGGCGCGGCGCAGTACCTGCTCGCCTTCGCCTACAAGGCGGCTGACGCGACCTATCTGCAGCCCTTCGGCGACAGCAAGGTGCCGCTGGGCGGACTGCTCGGCTGGGTGCTGCTGGGTCAGGTGCCGTCGGTATGGTTCTGGCCCGGCGCGGCGCTGATCGTTGGCGCCTCGGCCTTTATCTACTGGGTCGAAGCCCGCGACCGGCAGACGCTGGTGGCGGCCTGATCGGCGGGCGGGTGGCGGCGCTAGACCGCCACCCAGCGCCCCTCGCGATGGCTTTGCGCCATGGCGTGCACGGCCCGCTCGATCTCGAGGCCCCGCTCGAAGCCCACGATCAGCGCGTCGGGCTCGCCCGCGATGGCGCGGAGCAGTTCGTGGCACTCGATGACCTTGAGCTCGTTGAACCCCAGCCCGTGGCCCGGGGCCGGGAGGAACCGGTCGTAGGGCGCATGCACGGGCGCGCTGAGGATCGTCCGGAACCCCTGCCCGGCCGCATGCTCGTCCGCCACATAGAGCTGGAACTCGTTCATCCGCTCCTGGTCGTAGGCGATGGTGCCCTTCGAGCCGAACACCTGCAAGGCGATCCGCCCCTTCCGCCCCCAGGCCGCGCGGTCGAGCGCCATGACGCCCGAGGCCCCGTTGCGCAGCTCGAACAGCACCGAGGCAATGTCCCAGGTCTCGACCTGCCGCCGCCCCCCGTCGCGGCTCGGCCGGTCGGCATAGGGCATCGCGAGCCGGGCCATGACCCGGCTCACACCGCCGAACAGGAACTGCATGAGGCTGAGCGGGTGCACGCCGAAATCGTCGGGCGCCCCGTAGCCCGATGACGCCTCGCTCTTCCAGTAGAACAGCGCCTCGGGATCCGCCATGAAGTCCTCGTCCATCTCGACGCGGACATGGTTCACGACCCCGATCGCCCCATCCTCGATGAGCCGCCTGATATGCCGCATCACCGGGTTCTGGATGTAGTTGTAGCCGAGCGCGGTGACCTTGCCCGCCGCCCGTGCCGCCGCCCCCATGCGTTCGGCGTCGGCATAGGACACGGCCATCGGCTTTTCGCACCAGACGTGCTTGCCCGCCTCGAGCGCCGCGATCGCCATCTCGGCGTGGAAGGCGTTCGGCGTCGTGATCGCCCCCACCTCCACCTCCGGGTCCGCGATCAGTTCGCGCCAGTCCGAGGTCGACCTCTCGAACCCGAACTCGCCGGCCCGCCGCGCCGCCAGCTCCGGCGAGACCTCGGCGAGCTGCACCAGCCGGGGCCTTGCCACGTCCCCGAACACCGGCCGCACCCCGTTCCACGCCAGCGCGTGGCACTTGCCCATGTAGCCCGAGCCGATGAGCCCGACGCCGATGCTGGACATGCTCTTTCCTTTCGATCCGGTGCGGGAAGAATACCCCCACCCCGCAAGGGGGAGGGGGACGCTCTCATCCACTTCGGTGACTGTGGGATGACAGGGTGGGAGATTTCCCTTCCCGCTCGATACTGGTCGCCCCCAGCAACGGCGCCCGGAGCCGAGGCCCCGGGCGCCGTCTCTCGGGAGGAGCCCCCTTCGCGCCCTACTGGTATTCGGCCGCGTTGTCCTTGGTGACGAGCACCGTGCCGGTGTCGATCACCGGCTCGATGGTCTTGCCGCCCTTGAGGTCGACCAGCGCCTGGATGCTGAAGCCGCCCATGTTGGCCGGGGCCTGCGCCACAGTCGCCGCCATGTCGCCGGCAAGCACCGCCGCGGCCGCATCCGGGTTGGCGTCGAAGCCGACCACCATCACGTCGCTCCTGGCCGCCGCCTTCAGTGCCTCCACGGCGCCGAGCGCCATGTTGTCGTTGGACCCGAAGATGCCCTTGATGTTGGGATTTCCGGCAAGGATGTTCTCAGTCACCGAGAGGCCCTTGGCGCGATCCCACTCGGCCGTCTGCTCGGCCACGACCTTCAGCCCGCAGGCCTCGAGCCCGGACTTTGCGCCATTGGCGCGGAACTGCGCCGTGGAATGGGCCATCACGCCCTGCAGGATTGCCACTTCCGAGCCCGCCGGCAGGTTGTCGCACATGTACTTGGCGGCGAGCGCGGCGCCCACTTCGTTGTTGGTGCCGATGAAGGTGACGCCTTCGTTGGAGCCGAGCGTGTCGACGAACACCACCGGGATGCCCGCGGCCTTGGCGGCATCGACCACCGGGGCGAGCGCGCCCGGATCGGTGGGAGCGAGCGCGATGCCCTCGACCTTCTGCGCGATGAGGTCCTCGACCTGGCTCACCTGCGCCTGCACGTCGGTCTCGGCCGGCGGCGCGACCACCACCACGTCGACGCCGAGTTCGACGCCCTTGTCCTTGGCGCCCTTTTCGACCGCCGCCCAGAACGGGTTGCCGGCGCCCGGCCCCTTCATCACCAGCGCGTAGGCCGCGTTGGCGCTCGAAACCATGCTCGTCATCGCCGCCAGCGCAACGCCGGCCAGTAGCAGAGTCTTCATGTCGTCCTCCCTGTCTCCGCATCCTCTCGCCGCGCCGCCGGAGACGGATGCGCGCGACGTATCCGTTGCCTAGCGGCGCACCGCCGCCCGCCGCCGCAGCACGTCGATCCACACCGCGAAGATGATCACCAGCCCGATCAGGATCTGCTGCCAGAAGGCGCTGACATTGTTGATGTTGAGCCCGTTGCGCAGGATGCCCATGATGAGCACGCCCGCCAGCACGCCGATCACCGTGCCGCGCCCGCCGAAGAACGAGGCGCCGCCGATGATCACGGCTGCGATCGCGTCGAGTTCGATGCCGAGCCCGGCATTGGGAAAGCCGGAATCCGTGCGCCCCGCGAGCAGCAGGCCCGACAGCCCGGCAAAGAAGCCCGAGATCATGTAGACGACGACCAGCGTGCGGTCGACATTGATGCCCGAGACCCGCGCCGCCTGCGGATTGCCGCCGATGGCGAAGATGTGCCGCCCCATGTTGGTGCGCTCGAGGAAGAACCACAGCCCCACCGCGCAGATCGCGACGACGAGCAGGCTGGCCGGCAGCCCGGCCGGCGGCGGGAAGATGCCGAAGTCGAAATAGGCCTGACCGAGGTAGCGCACCTCGGGCTGCAGCCCCGACACCGGGGCGCCGTTCGAGATGAGATAGGTGAGCCCGCGCGCCACGTTCAGCGTGCCCAGCGTCATGATGAACGGATGCGGCAGCTTCAGCACCGTGAGGCCGACGCCGTTGACCCAGCCCACCACCAGCCCGATGGCCGGGCCGATCAGCAGCACCAGCGGCCAGGGCACGCCCGCCTTCGACGCGATGGCCAGCGCCACCATGCCGAGCGCCATGATCGAGCCAACCGAGAGGTCGATGCCGGCCGTGACGATGACCACGTACATGCCGAGCGCGAGCAGCGCGAGCGTGGCGTTCTGCTTGAGGATGTTGGTGAGGTTCTGCGGCGTGAGGAACACCTCGGGCTTTATCAGCGCCAGCGCCACCATCATCACCACGACGACGAGGATGATGCCGTACCCCTCGAGGAACCTGCTGAGGTTGGGGCGGGACATGAAACCGGATTTGGCGACGGGGGTGTCAGACATCGTGGCTCCTCCCCTCATCCGGCGCTGCGCGCCACCTTCTCCCCGACGGAGATAAGAGTACGGAGAGGGTGGATCGGCCGCTGGCCGGGACGGGTAAGGGGTGGACGGCACGATGCGTGTTCACGCTCACCCCCTCAATGCATGTTGTCGTGGGCGAGGCCGCTGGTGTGCCCCTTGGTGCCCATGATCCAGCCGATGACCTCGTTGCGCGAGGTGGCGCCCAGCGGCGCCTCGGCGAAGTTGGTGCCCTGGTAGAGCGCCATCACCCGGTCGCAGCAGTAGAAGATGTCGTCCATCCGGTGCGAGATGATGATCACCGCCACCCCGTGGTCCTTCAGCGACTTCACGAGGTCGAGGACCTTGCCCACTTCCTTGATGGCAAGCGCCGCCGTGGGTTCGTCCATGATCACCAGCTTGCCGTCGAAGGCGGTGGCGCGCGCAATGGCGACCGCCTGCCGCTGCCCGCCCGACAGGTCCTCCGCGTTCTGGTCCACCGACTTGACGTGGATGTGGAGCCGGTCGAGGTGGTCGGCCGCCATCTGCCGCGCCCGCCGGTGGTCGACGATGGTCAGCGGGCCGAACCTCGTCCCCGGCTCGCGGCCCAGGTAGATGTTCTCGTAGATCGGCATGTTCCCGGCGAGCGCGAAGTCCTGGTAGACCATCTCGATCCCCAGCTGCTGCGCGTCCTTGGGCGAGGCGAAGCTGACCGGCGCGCCGTTGAACACGAGCTCGCCCTCGCTGGGCCGGAACAGGCCCGAGAGGATCTTCATCAGCGTCGACTTGCCGGCCCCGTTGTCGCCCACGACGCCCAGCACCTCGCCCGCCCCGACATGGAAATTCACGTCGTGCAGCGCGGTGATGGCGCCGAAGTACTTGGATATGCCGCGGGCTTCGAGCAGCGGTGCCGCCATCTCCGTCCGGTCCTCCACGACCTGATGCGGCTTCGTTCACGTGATATGGAACGATTTATGCCGCCATCCCTATTGATGGAATGTTTATTCCATTTTAGCTTGGGACGTCAAGCCGGGCGGCGCCGTTTGCGCGGCGTTGGATACCGGTCAGATGCGCATGGACTTGCGCCGGGCATCTGGCCGACATTGGCCGCCCCGAACATGTGGAGTCTTAACCGGTTCATGGACGACGCGGATATCAAGCCGGACGAGGCCGCCCCGCGGGATTTCGCCACCCTGCGCGCGCTGATCGCGGCGCGGACTCCGTCGCTGCCGCGCCGGCTGACCCAGGTCGCGACCTATGCGCTCGACAATCCCGACGAAATCGCCTTCGGCACTGCCGCCAGCGTCGCGCAGAATTCCGGCGTCCAGCCCTCGACCCTTGTCCGCTTCAGCCAGGCGCTCGGCTATGCCGGCTTCTCGGACCTGCAGGACGTGTTCCGCGCCCGCCTGCGCGACCGCGTGCCGAGCTACGAGGAACGCCTGCGCCAGCTGCGCGAGCATGGCGGCGCCAGCAAGTCCAGCCTGCTGCTGCAGGGCTTTGCCGACGCAGCCGAGCGCTCGGTCGCCGACCTGCGCGTCAAGCTCGACCCGGCCGTGCTCGACAAGGCCGTCGAGATCCTCGCCGGGGCCGACACCATCTATCTCGTCGGCCTCCGCCGCTCGTTCCCGATCACCAGCTACATGGCCTATGCCATGGGCAAGCTGAACGTGCGCAACGTGCTGGTCGACGGCATTGCCGGGCTCGGCGCGGAGCAGATCGGCTTCATCTCGCCGCGCGACGCGGTGCTGGCCATCAGCTTCACTCCCTACGCCAGCGAGACCGTGACCCTTGCCCACGCCGCCCGCGCCCGCAACGCCCGGGTGATCTCGATCACCGACTCGATCTTTTCGCCCATCGCCTCGATCGCCGACGCCTGGCTCGAGATCGCCGAGGCCGACTTCGAAGGCTTCCGCTCCATGGCGGCGACCATGGCGCTGGCGATGACGCTCACCGTCGCCGTGGCCGGGCGGCGCGGCGAGAAATAGGGTTTGCGCTTGTCATGCCGGGCAGGGATGGCGGCGATTGCGGCATCCATCCGCATGGGTCCGCGGGTCAAGCCCGCGGATGACGACTGAGGGTGTGGTGCCCTGGGGCGGGGGCGATCAGTCCTGCCTGACCGGGTAACCGATGGCCCCGCCGGAGCTGGCGCCGATCACCGTCTGCTCGAAGTCGACGCACGAACCCGTCATCGGTGCCGATTCCGGTCCGCCGAGGAAGCAGACCAGCCGCGCCACGTCGTCGGGCTTGATCAGCCGGCCGAACGGACGGCTCGGCTCGGCCTGCTCCAGCCAGTCCTCGGCGGCGTCGTGGAAGCGCTTCAGCGTCACGTGCTCGCCCGGCGTGTCGGCCCAGCCGAGGACAATGCCGTTGACCCGGATGCGGATGGTGTTGACCGCGTTGGCGACGTTCTTGGTGAGCGTCATCAGCGCCCCCTTGCTGGCGCTGTAGGCGGCGAGGTTGGGCGACCCGATATAGGCGTTGACCGAGAGGATATTGACGATCGTCCCCTCGGTGCGTTCGCGCTGCATCACCCGGATCGCGTCCTGCATCAGGAAGAACGGCGCCCGCACGTTGATGGCGAACATCTTGTCAAAGAGCGCGAGGTCGGTGTCGACGATGGTGCCGCGGTCGGTGAGCCCGGCGATGTTGGCGAGCACGTCGACGCGCCCGAAGGCCGCGTCCGCCGCGGGGATGATGCGCGCCACCTCCTCCGGGCTGGCGAGGTCGGCCGGCACGAACAGCGCCTTCGTCCCCGCCTCGTTGAGCGAGCGGGCCACGGCCTCGCCCTTGTCGACCTGCCGGTCGGTGATCACGATCCCGGCAGCGCCGCGGGCCGCCAGCAGGCGCGCCGTGGCTTCGCCCAGCCCCTGCGCCCCTCCGGTGACGACAGCGATCTTGCCGGCAAACTGGGCGGAGGACGACTCGGTCATTTCTCGGGGACTCTAGGCTGGTGAGGAGCGGCGGAGGTTAGGGGCTTGATGGACGTAAGCCAAGGGGGGTGTCATGTCCTCCGGCGGGCAAAGAATTCCTCCACCTGTCCCCTCCCCGCAAGGGGGGAGGGAGCCCCAAGACCAGTGCCGGCGAGACAGGAAAGCGTATCGAGGCGGGTCAGGAAACCCGCACCACCTGCCCCGTCTGCAAACTCCTGGTTGCCGCTTCGGCGAGC
>JAEYZJ010000102.1 GCA_023430705.1 Pseudomonadota bacterium
CACTACCTCGAGGACGCGACGGGCCTCTAGCCCGCCGCGAACCGCTTCTCGCGGCTTACGCCACCCGGCCGTTGGGCAGGGGCGTGCCGGGAGCCACGAGCTGCTGGTCGGCGAGGGCGTCCCAGAAGCCGGACGGAATCGCGGTGTTCCACCAGCCGAGGATGCCCTCGAGTTCGCCGATCGTCTTGGGGCCGGTCAGCACCGAGCACACCACCGGATGGGCCACGGCGAACTGCAGCGCGGCGGCCCCGAGCGGGATGGAATGCGCCGAGGCGATGGCCTGCAGCTTTCCGACCTTGTCGGCAATGTGGGGCGGCGCCTTCTGGTAGTCGCCGTTGGTGGGGCCCCAGATGTTGGTCCCGGCCAGGACGCCGGCCGCGAACGGGCCCGCGGCAATGACCGAGGTGCCGCGCTTTTCGGCCGTCGGCATCAGCTTTTCGAGCGGCGTCTGCTCGATGAGGTTGTAGCGGTTGGCGACGAGGAACACGTCCCAGTCACCGATCTCGAAGGCTTCGAGCAGCACCGGCACCTCGTTGACGCCGAAGCCCACGGCCTTGACCGCGCCGGTGCGCCGCAGTTCGTCGAGCGCGCGATAGCCGCTGCCCGCGAGGTCCGCCCAGTGCTTCCGGTTGCCTTCCTCGCCATGCGTCTGCACGCCGATGTCGTGGACCAGCAGCACCTCGACATGGCCCAGGCCCATGCGCTGCAGGCTGTCCTCGTAGGATCGCATGATCGCGTTGTAGGAGTAGTCGTAGACGATCTCGAACGGAAACGGCTTGGTCCAGTTGTGCTCGACCGTGCGTTCGGAGTCGGAGCGCACGGGCTTGAGCAGGCGGCCCACCTTGGTGGAGACGGCGATCCCGTCGTTCCGGTAACGCAGGCTGTCGCCCATCAGGTGCTCGGCCCGGCCGAAGCCGTAGTGCGGGGCGGTGTCGTAGTAGCCGATCCCGGCATCGAGGGCGGCGGTGACCAGCCCGCGCGCCGTATCGTCCGCGACGTCGGTCCCGAGCATGCCGGCGAGCGTTGCGCTGCCGAGGCCGAGCTCGGTGAGCTCGAGGCTGGTCCGGCCGACCTGGCGCTTCCTGAATACGGTGGCGCTCATTACTGCAAATCTCCCTGGGCGTAATCGCTTTTCGTTGTGCCGGACACTGACATGTCAGTTTCGCGCGGTAAAGCAGCCAAAGGTACCACCCGCCCCGGACGTAGCGCGGGACCGGGTTCCGCGCTAGTCTTTGGACAAGGAGGGCTGGCATGCTGAAGATCGGCCTTGTCCATGCGATGCTGCTCGACACGGTAACGCCCCGGCGGCGGCGCTATTCCGACGCCCTGGTGCTGACGCTCGCGCCGTCCGGCTTCGGCCGGCAGTTGATCGCCCTGATGGCGCGGCTCGGCGTTCTCGACGAGGCGCAGCGTGCCTATTTCGAGCGGGTGCGGCAGGGGCCGCCGCGCGCCTGAGCGGCCGGCCTAGTCTTCCCGGAACGCGTGCGCCAGCTGGCTCTCCAGCGGCCCCAGCAGATAGGTCAGCACGGTCCGGTCGGCCGTGCGAAGGAAGGCCTCCGCCGGCATGCCGGCGACGATCTGCTGCCCCTCGGGCAGGCGCGCGATTTCGCCATCGGCAAGGCTGACGCGAACCGAGAAGTAGGCGACCCCGGTCGCCGGATCGCGCAGCAGGTCGGGGGAGATGGCGGTCACGCTCGCTCTCAGTTCCGGCGTCGTGCGCGGGTCGAGCCCGGAGAGCCGCACCGTCGCCGCCTGGCCGACGGCGAGCTTGTCGACATCGAGCGGCGAGACCCGCGCCTCGACCACCAGCCGCCCGCGGTCGGGCACGACGAGCATCAGCGTTTCGCCCGCCGTCACCACCCCGCCGACGGTACGGACCGTCGATTCGTGGACGATGCCGGCCTGCGGCGCCCGGATGTCCAGCTTCACCAGCCGGTCCTCGGCGGCGATCTTCTGCTGCATCAGCTCGGCGATCTCGAGGCCGACATCGCGCAGCTCCTCGAGCACATCGGCGCGGAAGGTCGCGACATTCTCGGCGATCCTCGCGCGGTTGCCGGCGATGGCGGTCCGCGCGGCGGCGATCTGGGCATCGAGGCTGCCTGCCTCGCCCGCGAGCGCGGCGAGTTCGCGACGCGCCTCGTTGAGGCGGGTGGCTTCGACGAGGTTGTCGCGGAACAGGGCCTCGGTATCCTCGAGCTCGGCGGCGAGGATGTCCGACTGGGTCTGCACGGCCGCCTGCTGCGCCTCGAGGCCGGTGATCTGTTCGGCAAGCTGGGCGATCTGCTCCCCGAGCTGGGCATGCAGACCGGCCTGGGCCTCGGCCCGGCTGCGGCGCAGGGCGTCCTGCTCGGCAAGGAGCCGGTCGAGCGCGGCGGGATCGGTCCAGTCGTCGGCGCCCGGTGGCAGGACGGGCGGCCCGCTGCCGGTGCTCTCGGCGGTCAGCCGGGCCTGGAGGGCAAAGGCGGCGCTGAGCTGGGAGTCGATGACGGCGAGGTTGGCCGCCACGGCCGTGCCGTCGAGGCGGACGAGCAACTGGCCCGCGGATACCGCATCGCCGTCGATGGCGAGGATTTCGGTGACGACGCCCCCCTCGGGGTGCTGCACGCGCTTGGTGCCGTCGAGCGGCACCATCGTGCCCTGCGCGACCACGGCGCCGGCGATCTCGGTCGTGCCGGCCCAGCCGCCGAGCGCGGCGAGGAACAGCGCGACGGCGAGGAAGGCCGCGACGGCGTGGCGGCGGAGGCTCCGCAGCGGCTCAGCCATTGACGCGCATGCCGAGCGGCCGCTGTGGCGGCGCCGTGACCTGGAGCAGCACCTCCTCCTTGGGACCGAAGGCGGCCTGGCGGCCGTTGACGAGGTAGAGCAGGCGGTCGCAGACGGCGATGGCGCTCGGCCGGTGCGCGATGACGATGACGATGGCGCCGCGCGCGAGGGCCGCCTGCAGTGCGGCGCTCATCGCGTCGTCGCCGGCAAAGTCGAGGTTGGCGTTGGGTTCGTCGAGCACCAGCAGGAAGGGATCGCCATAGAGCGCGCGGGCGAGCCCGATGCGCTGGCGCTGGCCGGCCGAGAGCGCCGCGCCGCGGCTGCCGATGCGGGTGTCGTAGCCGGCGGGCAGGCGGGCGATCAGCTGGTGGATGCCGGCGGACCGCGCCGCCGCGAGGATCGCCTCGGGCGCGGCCTCGGGGTCGAACCGCGCGATGTTCTGGGCCACCGTTCCGTCGAGCAGGCCGGCATTCTGCGGCAGGTAGCCGACGGCGCGGCCGAGCCGGACGGGATCGAAGTGCGCCTGTTCCGACCCGTCGAGGCGGATTTCGCCGTCGAGCAGCGGCCACACGCCGACCAGCGCGCGGGCCAGCGAGGTCTTGCCGGCGCCGGACAGCCCGAGCACGCCCATGGCCTGGCCGGCGATGAGGCTGAAGCTGACGCCGGCAACGAGCGGCGCGCCGCGCGGATCGGGTCCGGTCGCGAGGTTTCGGACATCGAGCCGGGCGACGGGATCGGGCAGCGGGTGCCGCTGCGGCTCGGGCGGGTTCGCGGCCATCGCCCGTTCGGTGCGGCGCAGCGCCTGTACCGCGCCGGCAAGGCTGCGCCAGTGCGCCACCATCTGCTCGACCGGCGCCAGCGCCCGCGAGGTGACGATCGAGGCGGCGATCATGTAGCCGGGCGACAGCTCGCCGCGGATCACCAGCCAGGCCCCTAGTCCCAGCACCGCCGACTGGAGCAGGAGCCGGAACGACTTGGTTACGGACGAGTAGAAGGCCGAGAGGTCGGCGGCGCGGAACTGGATGCCGTTGAGCATCGCCGAGCGGTGCCGCCAGCCGGCGGTGACGGCGTCGGCCATGCCCATGGCGACGACGGCCTCGGCATTGGCGCGGGCGTCGTCGGTATAGGCCTGCCGCGCGGACTGGGCGAGCGCCAGCTCGGTGGTGGGACGAGACGAGAGCCGCTCGTTGAGGACCAGCAGCCCCGTCGCGAGCACTGCGCCGCCGGTCGCGAGCCAGCCCAGCGCCGGATGCACCAGAAAGACGATGGCGAGATAGACCGGCAGCCAGGGCAGGTCGAACAGCGCCAGGGGGCCGGGACCGGCGACGTACTGCCGGATGCTGTCGGCATCGCGGACAAGGTCGGTCTGCTGGGCGTGCGCGCCGAGCGCGCGGCGCAGCGAGATGCGGAAGAGGTCGGGCGCAATGGCGTTGTCGAGCGCTCCGGCCAGCCGGGCCGCCATGCGGCCGCGCAGCAGGTCGACGAGCGCGAGGAAGGCATAGACGAAGGCGACGAGGGCGAAGAGCACGACCAGCGTCGGGACTGAGCGGCTTGCCAGCACGCGGTCGTAGACCTGCAGCATGAACAGGGGTCCGGTGAGGACGAGCAGGTTCGCCATCAGGCTCAGCAGCCCGAGCGCCGACAGTGCAAATCCCGTACGTTTCGCGAGCGCTCTCACGGCACTTGCGCGCGCGGCGCCATTCGACATCACGTTCCCGTCGCTCGCCTATCCGCGCAAACCGGGGACAGTCTCGGAGCTGGCGGCGGACGCTTCCACCGCCACCCTGCGCAGGGCTGGCATGAGAGGTGCGCAGGCCTCGCCGGGCGGCGGAAAAGAAAGGCCCCGGAACACGGGGGTTCCGGGGCAGTTTGCGGCAAGGTGGCGGTGCCGCATTATTCAGCAGCGGGACCTTGGAGCTCCGGCTGCCGAAATCGGGTGCAGGTCAGACGATCCAGTCCGACGACTGCAGCAGGGAATCAAGGCTCGCGCCCTTGATCGACAGCGCCAGCTGGTTGCCGTCGGCGTCGGCCAGCCGGATCCGGACCCCGTCGTCACCGGCATGGACGTCGAGACCGTGGGAGGCATAGGTGTCGCCGCCGCTTCGGGCCGCGTCGCGGAAATCGGCGAGGAACGCGGATGCCGATCGGCCGGTGAGCCCGACATCGATGCGGTCGCCCGAGCGCAGCGAGAAGTCCTCGATGCTGTCGTGTCCGGCCGAGAACACGAACGTGTCGGCGCCACCCCCGCCATGCAGCAGGTCGGAGCCTTCGCCGCCGAACAGCCGGTCGTCGCCGGCCTGGCCGTAGAGTTCGTCGTCGCCGGTGCCGCCATTGACGTGGTCGTCGCCGCCACGGGCGAAGAAGCGGTCGTCTCCGGCCCGGCCGAACAGCTGGTTGGCGGCGTCGTTGCCGGTGAAGCTGTTGTCGAGCTCGTTGCCGTAGCCGTTGACCGGGTCGGTGCCGGTCAACTCCAGCGCCTCGGCGTCGGCGCGGAGCCGGTAGGTGAAGGCCGAGACGATCCGGTCGTAGCCGTCGCCGGCGAAGACGATGTCGCTGGCCGACGCGACCGTGATCCGGTCCGCATCGTCGGTGCCGAACAGCGTTGCCGGCAGCTGCCCCAGCGAGCCTGCGGAAACCGCGCCGTCGGCGAAGCGGAAGGTTTCGACCCCGCCCACGACGTCGTGGCTGCCGTCCGGCTTGTGGACGACCACCTTTCCTCCGGCGCTGCGACCCAGGATGTAGTCGTCGCGATCGCCTGCATAGGACAGGACGTCGTTGCCCTGGCCGCCGTCGATGGTGTCGTTGCCGCCCGAACCGATGATGGTGTCGTCGCCCTTTTCGGCGTGGAGCTGGTCCCGCGACCGGCCGCCGACGAGCGTATCGGCACCCGCTCTCGCATGCAGGTTCGCCCCGCCGTTGCCGGCGACGAGCACCTCCGACTTGTTGGTGCCGTGCACCGTGTCGAACGTCACCCGGTTCTGGCGCGGATCGGTCGGGGCGCCGTAGCTGGTGCCCCTGTCGTTGAAGAACAGGGTCGGCGACAGGTAGCCCGCCTCGGTCTCGCTGCGGATCGAGTTCAGCACGTTGACGACGTTGTGGTGGTCGTCCCCGCCGTGGAAGTTGATGTCGCGGTTGGTGTTGCGGACCTGGATGGTGTTGTTGGCCTCGCTGGTCCAGCTGTTGAACAGCACGGCGTGGCGGGTGTCGTGGGCCGAGAGGCCGGACATGGTGCTGTCATACACCTGCTTGAGCTGGAAGGCGTAGCCGTTGCCGCCGTCGCCCTTGTTCACGGCGCCGTCGACCGACAGGTTGATGGCCTCGAGAAAGATCGACTGCGAGACGGTGAAGCCGTTCGAGGGCGCGTTGTCGACCTTGATGTCGAAGAGCTTGGCATCCGAGGTCGCCGAGAGGGTGACGACGCTGGAACGGGAATAGTGTCCCGAGACGTTGTCGAAGCTCCCCGGATCCTGCCGCGCGAGGCCGGAGGCCACGCTGAAGCCGCCGAGGCGGACGTTCTCGGCCACCTCGATGCGCTGCACCGTCGCCGCGCTGGTGAAATCGAAGGCGAGCCCGTTGGTCAGCCTGACCGTGTCGCCGTCAACCGAGGCGACCTCCACCATCGAGGTGCGCAGCGCCTTGTCCTGGCGCCAGGCCGTGTCGCCGATCGCGTCGAGATAGTCGTCGGTGTTGGCGAGCTCGATCCAGAGGTGGTCGCCGGCCTTCAGCCCGTCTGCGTCGGCGAGCCGGATGCTGGTTGCTCCCTCGGTGGCGCGGGCGGCGAGGTCGTACTCGCCCGAGTAGCGGGGAACATCGAGGCGGCTGCCGACCTGGAAGGCGCCCCCGGCGCGCGCGCTGCCGGCGAGGTCGATCGTCGTCTCGTCCGAGCCCGTGCCCATCACGGTGATGTCGTCGCGATTGATGATCACCGTCTGGTCGAAGGTGAAGGTGCCGGGACCGAGCAGAATGGTCTCGCCGGCAGGCGCGGAGTTGATGATCGACTGCAGCCCGGCAGCCGACGTAGAGGCGGATACACTGATCATTGGGAGTTACCTTTGCCCTGGTCTATGGGATGCGAGACGCAAGTGCCTCCCTTTGCACTGCCCCCCAGTGTGGTCCCCGCCGGCACTAACCGGGCCTGAGCCCGGCCGGTCGCATTTGCGGCAAATGCCGCGAACCCGCGCGGACACCGGGAGCGTCGCGGGCAAACAAGGCGATGAGGGGGCGGGGGAAGTATCGGCTGGGGATAGGCCGAAAGGCAGCGAGCCGGGCAGGGGCCCGGCTCGCGCAATGATCAGAGCTGCCTGATGGTGACCGGACGTTCCGCGTCCCAGGCCACCGCGTTCCGCAGCGGCAGGCCGAACTGGCTTTCCTCGATCTCGAAGACGTCGCCGGGCTCGGTCTTGATGCCGTCGGCAAAGCTCAGGGTCGCCGTGCCGAACATGTGCACGTGGACGTCGCCCGGCTGGCGGAACAGGTCGTACTTGAAGTGGTGGTACTCGAGGTTGGCGATGGTGTGGCTCATGTTGTCCTCGCCCGAGAGGAACGGCTTCTCCCAGATCACCCGGCCGCCGCGCAGGATGCGCGACATGCCCGAGACGTTCCGCGGCAGTTCGCCGACGCGCAGTTCGGGGCCGAACGAGCAGAAGCGCAGCTTGGAGTGGGCGAGGAACAGATAGTTCACCCGCTCCGTCACGTGGTCGGAGAACTCGTTGCCGAGGGCGAAGCCGAGCCGGAAGGGCGTCCCGTCCTTGCCGATATAGTAGATGCCGGCGATCTCGGGCTCCTCGCCCGCGTCCTTGGCGAAGGCCGGCGAGGGGATCGGCTGGCCCGGCGCGGCGACGATGTTGCCATTGCCCTTGTAGAACCACTCGGGCTGCACGCCGATCTCGCCGGGGGCCGGCTTGCCGCCCTCGAGGCCCATGCGGAACATCTTCATCGAGTCGGTCAGCGGCGCTTCGGCGGCCTGCTGGTCGGACTTGTGCATGGCGTCGCGGGTCGAGGCGGAGCCCAGGTGGGTGAGGCCCGTGCCGGTGACATAGAGATGGGCCGCGTCGGGATGGTCGACCGGGGCGAGCAGGCGCCCTTCGGCAGCGAGGGCCACCTTGTCGACGCGGGCGCCGAGGCCTTTCTCGATCACGATCTCGCGCAGGCTGAGGCCGCGTTCGGCCGCTTCGGCGGCGAGCGCATAGACGCTCGGCACGCCAGCCACGGTGCTGGTGATGCCGCCCTCCGTGGCCGCCACGGCGCGGGCGCCCGTGTCGTCGGTGAACTGGATGAGATGCATGAGCGCGTTCCCCCTCGAATGCCAGACTGCGGGCCGTTTCGCCGCTGGGCGCGCATTGAACGCAAGGGCCCGCAAAAGGCAAGTGCCCAATAGTACGACTTATGACCGCCGACGACGGGTCTTCCGTCGAATCGTGGACCTTGACGCCTATGGAATGCAGGGGCGAATGCATATATGCTCATCGCAATGGATAACCCAGAACCATCCATCGAGTGCTGACGGCGCGGACGCCGGCCCCGCGATTGCCTGGCGACCGAGGCGGGCATTTCGCCACGGCAGCAGGTGAACGTGATAGCGCGCCTTGGGGCTCACTAGGGACTTCAGCCGCACTGATGGAACGTGTTCGTCCTGTGGAAACGACGAGCTTGTCACGAGATCTCTAAGGTATGCCAACCGGACCTAATGGCCACTCGCATCAGCGACACCGTTCGGGACATTGGGTTGTAGGCATGATCGACGCCGTTGCGTCCAAGCCGAACGTTCCGGCGCACTACAAGGTCGCTAAGGGCACCAAGGGCACTACGGACGTGCTGAACGCTGGGGTCGAAATGGCCGACGGCTCGCAAGCCGCGCGGCTAAAGGAGAAAAGCTCCGCCTAGATGGCGGAGCTTTATTACTCGTCGGACTTCTTGTCGAAGATGAACCCTTGGCTGGCTTTCATATCCAAAGCGTCGTTGACGTCCTCGACCAGTAGATAAGGGTTTGCCTTCTCTACGATGTGTTCACTTCCGTCATAGCATGAATAGAGTTTGTGGAGGTTCCCTTCGGCTACCAAATTGTAACCGAAGAAGCCAAGCTCTTTGTCATTCAAATGACCAACGTGAACGTAGAAAAGCTGCCTACGCAGCTACCAGTTCCTTCATAGAGACGGTGCGCGACGGCGTCAGCGGCGTCAGCTCGAAACGCTGGCGCGGCTCCAGTTCCACCTTCTTCTGCTCTAGGCCGTTATAGAAGTCGAGCGCCTGACGGACCCTCGCCAGGGCAGCATCTTCCGTGTCGGCCGCGAAGCAAAAGAAGGGGGAGCTCGTGGCGGCCGCCACGTATCCCTTATCCGTCTTGCTAATGGTAATGTCGTGGTTCTTCACAGTTTCTCTCCTTGGCCTGGCTACAGTCGTTTGACTGCATCCTCCCCCAAGCCTCGCTTCCTCAACACCATATCATATATGTATATGTCACGTGAATTATGAGTAAGTATGCCATTCATAGTTTGCAACGCTCTGTGCCGATGCAGGTTGCGTTGCCCCGTTCTCTCCCCGTTCCGCACACATCGCTGTGCCTAAGCTCGCGACCCCAAGTCGCCGGGAAAAGCCTTTTCAAGCTGAGGCACCACCGAATTTACCCCTTGACCTTTTGGAAACAAAATGAGAACAAAGTAGGCACATTAGATGGACATCAATCGGTTTGCACGGCGCAGGCCGAAGTGGAATAAGGGGACACTGTTATGGCTGCTTCGGCGCCTCTGCGCGTGATTGAGGGATCGATGGACAAGGACAAGGCGCTGGCCGCAGCGCTGAGCCAGATCGAAAGGAACTTCGGCAAGGGTTCCGTGATGCGGTTCGACGACAACGCGATCCAGCAGGTGGAATCGATCTCCACCGGGTCGCTCGGTCTCGATATCGCGCTGGGCATCGGTGGCCTGCCGCGCGGCCGCATCGTCGAGGTGTTCGGGCCGGAAAGCTCGGGCAAGACGACGCTGGCGCTGCATGTGGTGGCCGAGGCGCAGAAGAACGGCGGCATCGCCGCCTTCATCGACGCCGAGCATGCGCTCGATCCGGTCTATGCCCGCAAGCTGGGCGTCAAGGTCGACGAGCTGCTGATCTCGCAGCCCGACACCGGCGAGCAGGCGCTCGAGATCGCCGACACGCTGGTGCGCTCGGGCGCCATCGACGTGCTGGTGGTCGACTCGGTGGCGGCGCTGACGCCCAAGGCCGAGCTCGAGGGCGAGATGGGCGATTCCATGCCGGGCCTGCAGGCGCGCCTGATGAGCCAGGCGATGCGCAAGCTCACCGGCTCGATCTCGAAGTCGAAGGCGATGGTCATCTTCATCAACCAGATCCGCATGAAGATCGGTGTGATGTACGGCTCGCCGGAAACCACCACGGGCGGCAACGCGCTCAAGTTCTATTCCTCGGTCCGCCTCGACATCCGCCGCATCGGCGCGATCAAGGAGCGCGAGGAAGTCATCGGCAACCAGACCCGCGTCAAGGTGGTCAAGAACAAGCTGGCCCCGCCGTTCCGGCAGGTCGAGTTCGACATCATGTACGGCGAGGGCATCAGCAAGACCGGCGAACTGCTCGACCTCGGCGTCAAGTCCGGCATTGTCGAGAAGTCGGGCGCATGGTTCTCCTTCGACAGCCAGCGCCTCGGCCAGGGCCGCGAGAACGCGCGCCAGTTCCTCAAGGACAACCCGCAGGTCGCCGACACCATCGAGAAGGGCGTCCGCGAAAGCTCCGGCCTCCTCTCCGAAGCCCTGCTCACGGGTCCGGAAGGCAGCGAGGCCGACGACGCCGAGCTGTGACCGGTCCGGCAACGGTTACCACTTGAAGGGCGCCGAAAGGCGCCCTTTCTGCGTTTCGGGGGCGGAGGGCCGACGGGTCGGGCAGGGACAATGCCGATCGCCGCGAGTCTCCTCCCCGCACCGGGCAAATGTGACGGTCTTGCGGCGGCGTGCTGGACAGGACGGCGAGGCCCGCGATAGAAGGCCTTTCCTGTTGTTTCAGGCGGGGCCCAGGCCTCGCCTTTTGTCTGTAAGAGACCCGTCATGACGAGCGTGAACGATATCCGGTCGAGCTTCCTCGGTTACTTCGAGAAGAACGGTCACGAGCATGTCGCTTCGAGCCCACTGGTGCCGCGGAACGACCCCACGCTGATGTTCACCAATGCCGGCATGGTGCAGTTCAAGAACGTCTTCACCGGCGTCGAGAAGCGCGACTACGTGCGGGCGACGACCTCGCAGAAATGCGTGCGCGCCGGCGGCAAGCACAACGACCTCGACAATGTCGGCTTCACGGCGCGGCACCACACCTTCTTCGAGATGCTCGGCAACTTCTCGTTCGGCGACTACTTCAAGGAGCAGGCGATCGAGTTCGCGTGGAACCTGCTCACCAGGGAGTGGGAGCTGCCCAAGGCGAAGCTGACGGCGACGGTCTACGAGGACGACGACGAGGCGTTCGAGCTGTGGAAGAAGATCGCCGGCCTGCCCGAGGACCGCATCGTGCGGCTCGGGGCCAAGTCGAACTTCTGGCAGATGGGCGATACCGGGCCGTGCGGTCCGTGCTCCGAAATCTTCTATGACCACGGCGAGAAGTACTGGGGCGGCCCCCCGGGCTCGCCCGAGGAAGACGGCGACCGCTTCGTCGAGATCTGGAACCTCGTGTTCATGCAGTTCGAGCAGTACGCGGACGGCTCCCGCACGCGGCTGCCCAAGCCGTCGGTTGATACCGGCTCGGGCCTCGAGCGCGTCGCCGCGGTCATGCAGGGCACGAACAACAACTACGAGATCGACCTGTTCAGGTCGCTGATCGCCTCGACCATGCAGGCGACCGGCTTCAACGGCGATCCGACGACGCCGAGCCTGCGCGTCATTGCCGACCACCTGCGCGCCATGAGCTTCCTCATCGCCGAGGGCGTGCTGCCCTCGAACGAGGGCCGCGGCTACGTGCTGCGCCGCATCATGCGCCGCGCCATGCGCCACGCGACCCTGCTGGGGTCCACCGATCCGGTGATCCACCGCATCGTGCCCACGCTGGTGCGCGAGATGGGCCAGGCCTATCCCGAGCTGGTGCGCGGCGAGCAGATGATCGAGGAGACGGTGCGCCTCGAGGAGCAGCGCTTCCTCAAGACCCTCAGCCGTGGCCTCGTCATCCTCGACGAGGCGACCGCCGGTCTCAAGCAGGGCGACATGCTCGAGGGCGTCACCGCCTTCAAGCTCTACGACACCTATGGCTTCCCGCTCGACCTGACGCAGGACGCGCTGCGCGGGCGCGGCATCAATGTCGATCTTTCCGGCTTCGAGGACGCGATGGCGCGCCAGCGCGCCGAGGCCCGCAAGAGCTGGGCCGGATCGGGCGAGGCGAGCGAGGACAAGGTCTGGTTCGCGGTGGCCGACAAGGTCGGGCCGACCGAGTTCCTCGGCTACGAGACCGAGACCGCCGAGGGCGCCGTGACGGCGCTGGTCAAGGGCGGCGCGCTCGTCGACGAGCTGAAGGCCGGCGAGGAGGGCTATGTCGTCCTCAACCAGACGCCGTTCTACGGCGAGAGCGGCGGCCAGGTCGGCGATACCGGTGCGCTGAGCGGCGAAGGCGTTGCCGCCACCGTGCTCGACACGGTCAAGAACAACGGCGTCTTCGGCCACAAGGTGCAGGTCACCGAGGGGACCATCACGGTGGGCACG
Organism: Pseudomonadota bacterium; assembly: GCA_023430705.1. Classification (GTDB taxonomy): domain Bacteria; phylum Pseudomonadota; class Alphaproteobacteria; order Rhizobiales; family Devosiaceae; genus Devosia_A. The sequence continues at coordinate 12,441 of JAEYZJ010000102.1, forward strand.
CCGCTGGCGCTCCTCGTCGATCACGACCGGCGTTCGGCGATCCGCGCCAACCACTCGGCCACGCACCTCCTCCACGAGGCGCTCCGGCTGGTGCTGGGCGATCACGTCGCGCAGCGCGGCTCGCTGGTGACGCCCGACCGGCTGCGCTTCGACTTCGTGCACACCAAGCCGATCAGCCCGCAGGAGCTGGCGCAGGTCGAGGACATCGCCAACGACATCGTGCTGCAGAACTCCGCCGTCGAGACGCGCCTGATGGGCGTCGAGGAGGCCAAGGAGGCCGGCGCGCGGGCCCTGTTCGGCGAAAAATACGGCGACGAGGTGCGCGTCGTGTCGATGGGCGACGCGACGGGCAACGCGGTCGGCTGGTCGGTCGAGCTCTGCGGCGGCACGCATGTGCGGCGCACCGGCGACATCGGGCTCATCACCGTGCTCGGCGACTCCGGCGTCGCGGCCGGCGTGCGGCGCATCGAGGCGCTCACGGCCAGGGGCGCGCGGCACCATGCGCGGACCAATGCCAACATCGTCGCCGGCGTCGCCGAGGCGCTGCATGTCGCCCCGCAGGAGGTGTTCACCCGCATCGAGACGCTCCAGGAGAACCTCAAGAAGGCGGAGCGTTCGCTCAGCGAGGCGAACAAGAAGCTGGCGCTCGGCGGTGGCGGCGCGGCTCCCGCCGCGGCAGACGAGACCGTGAACGGCGTCACCTATGTCGGCCGCGCCGTCGAAGGCATCTCGGCCAAGGATGTGAAGGGTCTCGTCGATACCGAGAAGAAGCGCATCGGGTCGGGCGTGGTGACGGTGGTCCTCAAGGGCGAGGATGGCCGCGGCACGGTCGCCGTCGGCGTCACCGACGACCTCACCGGCAAGTACGCGGCGGGCGACCTCGTCAAGCTCGCGACGGCGGCGCTCGGCGGGCAGGGCGGTGGCGGACGGCCCGACATGGCCCAGGGCGGCGGTCCTGACGGGACGAGGGGCGCCGAGGCGATCGCGGCCGTGCGCGGCGCCCTCTAGGGGGACGCCGTGGCCGAGCTCGAGCGCCGGTTCGGGCGCGAGGCCTTCGGCGGCGACCCCGCCAACTACGACAGCGCCAGGCCGCCTTATCCCGAGGCGACCTGGCAGGCCCTGCGCGCCCGGGCGGGACTTCGCGCCGGGATCGATATCCTCGAGATCGGGGCAGGGACCGGGCTCGCGACACGGTCGCTGCTCGCCCACCGCCCGCGGCGCATCGTGGCAGTCGAGCCCGATCCGCGCCTCGCGGCCTATCTTGCCGAAAACATCGGCGATCCGCGCCTCGAGGTCGTCGGCGAGCCCTTCGAGGCGGCGCCGCTGGAGCCGGCCGCCTTCGATCTCGTCGCCTCTGCGACCGCCTTCCACTGGCTCGATCCGATCCCTGCGCTGCGGCGCATCCGCGAGCTGTTGCGGCCCGGCGGCCATGTCGCGCTGTGGTGGAACATCTTTGGCGAGCCGGGCCGCACGGACGCCTTCCACGAGGCCACGACGCACCTCTTTGCGGGTCACCCGACGAGCCCGTCGGGCGGCGGCACGGTGCGGCTGCCCTTCGGTCTCGACAGCGCCGCCCGAGGCGCCGATTTCGCAGCGGCCGGGCTCGTGGCCGATCCTGCCGAGGTGATCCGCTGGACCCTGCGCCTCGATGCACATGCGATGCGGCGGCTCTACGCGACCTACTCCAACGTCATCGCGCTACCTCCGGAGGCCCGGAAACGATTGCTCGACGGCCTCGTGGAGGTCGCCGAGCAGCAGTTCGGTGGCGCGGTCGAGCGTAACATGGCGACCGCCATCCATATTGCGAGAGCGCCGGCCTAGTGGAGCTCGTGGTGCTCCGGCAGCGCCTTCAGCTCATCCTTGGTCCAGGTGGTCACGGCGTGGATATCGCCGTTCTCGTCCCGCATGAACTCGAGCTGGCTGGCGGGGACCGCCACGGGCTTGGCCCCGATGCCGAGGAAGCCGCCGACATCGACGATGACCTCGCTGCTGAGGCCCGAGCCGTGCACATGCGACACGGTGCCGACCTCGTGGTCCTCGCCATCATAGATCTTGGCGCCCTCGAGCATGGTCGGGTTGTACTCGTTTGGGGTCAGGCGGACGTGATTGGTGTGGTCCATTTCGGCCTCCTCTGGTGGTTGGTATGACTGACCAACCCCCGAGGCGCGCAGATGTTCCCTACACCGGGTCTGGCCCCGGCCCCTTGAAGTCGTCGGGCGATGGATCGACGCGCCGGGCCCGGTACTCGGCCCACCGTCCCGCGATCCGGGCCCGCGCCCCGTCGGCAAAGATGTTGGCAAGGCCGGCGGTGACGATGATGCCGAGGCCCGCAAGGCTCACCGCATCCGGCACCTCGGAGAAGAACAGCGCGCCGTAGAGAAGGGCCCAGACGATCTGGCTGTACTGCATCGGCGCGACGCGGCTCGCGGGAGCCAGCGCGACGCCCTTCAGCTGCAGCATGTAGCCGATGCCGCCCAGCACGCCGCACATGATCAGCAGCCCGACGACGTCCCAGTCGGGCCAGCTGAAGCCGATGATGACAAGGCCGACGAGATTGCAGGCAAGGGTCAGCAGGCCGGGCAGGGCGAACAGGGTGACGCGACGTTCCGCGCCGGAGATCAGGCGGATGACCGTCAGCGACACGGCGGCGGCCAGCGCGCAGATGAGGGCGGTGACGTGCCCGAGCTCGATCTCGCGGAAGCCGGGCCGGACCACCAGCAGCACGCCGAGGAAGCTGACGACGACCAGCACCCAGCGGTCGAGCGACACCTGCTCCTTGAGCACCACGACCGACAGGATGGTGGCCAGCACGGGGATCAGGAAGACGATGCAGTACGCTTCGGCGAGCGGGATGGTGACGAAGGAGTAGGTGATGAGGATCGCGCTCATTGTGCGGCACACGGCGACGAGAATCATCAGCGCCGGGCGGTTCAGCTTGAACGTGTCGCGCCAGCGCTCCTCGCGCGGCTTGGAGAAGGCCGCGGGCAGGAACGAGAAGATGGTGGTGAAGAAGCCGATCTCGAAGATGGTGAGCGAGTCACCGAGGGCTTTCACCAGGGCGTCGCCGGTCGAGAAGGCGGCCATCCCGGCGAGCACGCAGAGCACGCCGAGGGAAGTGGGCGATAGTGTGCGGAACATCTACTTGCCGGTCACCTGTTGGCCGGCAGCGGGCGCCTCGGTGCGGCTCGCATCCTCCTCGATGGGCGGGCTGACCTCGCCGGCAGCGCTGGCCGGGCCGAAGGCCGACAGGCGCGAGAAGATACGGATGCGGGTTTCGTCCGACATGACGTTGAGGATGCCGCCGAAGGCGACGACCACGAGGCCGCAATAGGCCACGGCGTCGGGATACTCGTGGAAGAAGATGGCGCCGAAGACGATGGCCCAGAGGATCTGGCTGTACTGGGCCGGGGCGATCAGGCTGATCGGGGAGCGTCGGGTCGCGGCGATGAAGATGATGTTGCCGGTGCCGCCAAGGCCGCCGATGAGCAGCAGCATCGCGAACTCCTGGGCCGTTGGCCAGCTGAAGGTCGGCAGCATCAGGATGCCGTTGATGATGACGATGTAGCCGAGCGGCAGGCCGAGCAGGCTGACGCGCTTCTCGACCGGGGCGACCTTGCGCAGGGTCGTGGTGGTGATGCCGCCCATCAGGGCAGCGCCGAGCGCCATCAGGTGGCCGAGCTCGAGTTCGCGGAAGCCGGGGCGCACGACCAGCAGCACGCCGAGGAAGCTCGCGCCGAGGAACATCCAGCGCTGCAAGGTGACTTCCTCGTGCAGGTAGATGCGCGACAGCGCGACCACGAAGATCGGCGCGAGGAAGGCGATCGAATAGGCCTCGGCGAGCGGGATGTGGGTGAAGGCGTAGATGATGCAGAGATTGCCGATCACGCCCGTGAGGCTGCGCAGGTTCACCAGCCAGGGGTGGCGCATCTGGTGCATCTGGCGCCAGTGCTCGCCCTTGGGCTTGGTGAAGATGGCCGGCAGGAAGGAGAACAGGGCCGTCCAGAACGCAATTTCGAAGACGGAAAGGCTGGTGCCGAAGCCCTTTATGATGGCGTCACAACACGAATAGAGCAGGTAGGCAAAGAGAGAGAAGGCGACGCCGACGGGCATCTGGAGGATAATCCGCGAAGTGAGGGCAACTGGTATGTTAGTTGGATCGTATACGATGGAGCCCTTGCCGCGTCGATGGGCGGGCCGGGCCCCGCAGCTAGTTATTTCGTCTCTATTACGGAGAACCGCTCGCGTGTTTTCGGGCCTGTCGTTTCGATTTTGTTGGTCCAGATATATCCGGTGAAGCTGTCCGGCACCTGCGCGAGCAGTTCGGGCGTGTCGATGCCGGCCGTGCCGGGGTCCCCGCTGGTGTAGGGGCCGAGCAGGATGATGGAGGAGCCGGCCTCCGCCATGCGCCGCAGGAACAGGTCGGGCCAGCCCCAGACGAAGGGGGCGACATTGATCGGCAGCATGACGACGGTGTTCCGGCACGGGTCCGGAACATGGCCCGTCCAGCCGAGCAGTTCGTACTGGAGCAGGCAGTCGACCAGTCCCCGGCGCGACCACACGTTGAGGCCGGGAATCGCTGCGGCCGCCCTGAAGGTCGGCTCGTCCCCACCGTAGGCGCCCCAGAGGGCGCTGCGCCATTCGGGATGGTCCGCCACGAGAGCAGCAAGCATGTCGCCCTCCCGCGCCTCGCGGCTCTTGAAGTTGACAAGGAACCGCCGCTCCGGGTGGGCCGCAAGCACCTCGGTCAGCTCCGGAAGCATGCCGGTGCCCCTGCCGCGGAACGGGTAGGTGGCGCCGCCGTCGGCGGTGTAGCCGTAGCCGATGTCGAGCGTCTTCAGGTAGGCGAGGTCGTGGCTGCGCGTTTCGCCCGTGCCTTCCGTGCGGCAGTCGATGGTCCAGTCGTGCAGGACGGCGAGGTGCCCGTCGGTGGTCGGATGCACGTCGAGCTCGACGATATCGGCCCCGGCAGCGAAGGCGGCCGCCATCGAGGGCAGGGTGTTCTCGATATAGTCATGGGTCGGCGGATCGATGCGCGTGGCCGTGCAGGTATCGTTGTCCAGCCCCTCGCGGTGGTAGGTCTGGTGCACGCCGCGATGCGCGATGAGCCCCACGCCGCCATCCGCCGGAGGCACGCGCCACGAGGCGTTCCAGACGTAGACGACCGCCGCAAAGGCGACGAGACCGATAAGTAACCGCTTCAGCATGCGTCCCCTCGACGGCAAATCGCTTCCCTCTCGTCACTGCCCGGTCGCGGCAAGACGGTCCGCCGCGGCTCAGGTGACCGCCCGACGCTTCCGGCGGCGATCCCGCCAGCGCGTGATGCCGGCCGAACTGGCCCCCGCCACCCCGGCGATCCAGCCCGGAACATAAGCCGGCCAGATGCCGGTCTGGAAGGCGTAGCGCCACCACAGGCGGCCGTACGGGACGGTGCGGCTGCGCCACGGCTTCGTGCCGGCGAAATGCACGATCGAGGCGACGGCCCGCTGGGCCCCGTAGGCCTCGTACAGGCTGGGATGGGCCCGCTCGAAGACGCCCGGCCGCTGCGACTTCGCCAGCACGTTCCAGGAGGGGGCGAGCAGCATGATGTCGTCGCGCAGGATCGCGTTGGTCGCGCACTGGTCGGCATAGAGCAGCACGGTCGGGTGCCGGCGAACGAATGTATCGAAGCGCTGCGCGAAACCGATCCGGCGCAGCTGTTCGAGATCGAGCAGCGCCACGCCGCCCTGGACGTAGCGCGCCCTGCGCTCGGCCGTGTCGAGCCCGAGGATGTCGGAAAGGTAGGCGCGCTTCCTCCGTGCGCCCTCGGTGTCCTGCAACAGGCCGTTAACGAGCGGAAAGTCCACCACGCCGCCGAGCGCATGGCCCTCGAGGTCGGTGTCGAACAGCGCCGAGAGGTCCGCATTCACGACCAGGTCGAGGTCGAGATAGATGGCGCGGCCATGTTCCTTCAGCACGTCGGGAATGGCGGCGCGGTGCAGGGTGGAGGGCGGCAGCCGCTTCAGGCCGCTGACATCCGCCCACGGGTTGGCATGGCGGATGAGCCGGACCTCGACGATGGGATCCCGCCACCGCCGGATCCGCTCCACCATCGGGCTGTCGGGCCCGTCGTAGAGGACATGCAGCACCACCGGCCGGCCGGTGGTCGAGGTGGCCGCGATGGATTTCGCGACCACGAGGGTAAGGGGCAGGAAGGCTGCATCCGACGCGGCGGCAGCAACTATGGGTTCCTGCGCCGCGGTGCCTGGGTGCATCAGGCTGCCATGGCCTTCTGCAGGTTGGCGTCGATCGCGTCGAGGAAGCCCAGGGTCGAGAGCCACTTCTGGTCCGGGCCGACGAGCAGCGCCAGGTCCTTGGTCATGAGGCCCGATTCGACGGTCTCGATGCAGACGCGCTCGAGCGTTTCGGCGAACCTGGCCAGTTCGGCATTGTCGTCGAGCTTGGCGCGGTGGGCGAGGCCACGGGTCCAGGCGAAGATCGAGGCGATGGAGTTGGTGGAGGTCTCCTTGCCCTGCTGGTGCTGGCGGTAGTGACGGGTGACGGTGCCGTGGGCGGCCTCGGCCTCGACGACCTTGCCATCGGGGGTCATCAGCACCGAGGTCATCAGGCCGAGCGAACCGAAGCCCTGCGCCACGATGTCCGACTGCACGTCGCCGTCATAGTTCTTGCAGGCCCAGACGTAGCCGCCCGACCACTTCAGCGCCGAGGCCACCATGTCGTCGATCAGGCGGTGCTCGTACCAGATCTTCAGTTCGTCGAACTTGGCCTTGTAGTCGCGGTCGAAAATCTCCTGGAAGATGTCCTTGAAGCGACCGTCATAGGCCTTGAGGATGGTGTTCTTGGTGCTGAGATAGCACGGCACCTTGCGGTTGATGGCGTAGTTGAACGAGGCGTGGGCGAAGTCCGCGATCGAGTCGTCGAGGTTGTACATGCCCATGGCGACGCCGGCCGACGGGGCGTCGAACACGTCGTATTCCTGCACGGTGCCGTCGTCGCCGACGAACTTCATCGTCAGCTTACCCTTGCCGGGGAACTTGAAATCCGTGGCGCGGTACTGGTCGCCGAAGGCGTGGCGACCGACGATGATCGGCTGGGTCCAGCCGGGCACGAGGCGCGGCACGTTGGACATGATGATCGGCTCGCGGAAGATCACGCCGCCGAGGATGTTGCGGATGGTGCCGTTGGGCGACTTCCACATCTTCTTGAGGCCGAACTCCTCGACGCGCGCCTCGTCGGGCGTGATCGTCGCGCACTTGATGCCGACGCCGTGCGTCTTGATGGCGTTGGCGGCGTCCACGGTCACCTGGTCGTTGGTGGCGTCGCGGTTCTGCACCGAGAGGTCGTAGTACTCGATCTTGAGGTCGAGGTAGGGGAGGATCAGCTTGTCCTTGATCGCCTGCCAGATGATGCGGGTCATCTCGTCGCCGTCGAGATCGACGACGGGGTTGGCGACTTTGATCTTGGCCATGCTTTAGCTCCTCGGCGGGGAATTATCGATGCCGGGCTAATAGCATGAAATCGGGCGCGCGGAAGCGCCGCGAGCGATGGCCGGCGCAGATCGGCGCCGCGGTCCTAGAAGCGGAAGTTCAACCCCGCCTGC
>JAEYZJ010000115.1 GCA_023430705.1 Pseudomonadota bacterium
CATGCCCTCGCGGCCGATCAGGCCGATCTCGATGAACCCGCCATCGCTGTCGTCGGCCACTACCGAAGCGAAGCCGCGCTCGATGAAGTAGATGGATTCCACCTCCCGGTTCGCCACCTCCAGCGCATTGTGCGGAGCCAGTTCGACCCATTGCACGGGTCCCAGCAGATCGAGATCGCGATCCGATATACGGGAGAGCAGACCGTTTTCGAAGCGGGGGAAACTAGTAGACAAGCATCTGCTCCTGCCAAGCCAGCGACGTGCCATTCAACAAGCGACGACACGGCTGCTCACGGTCTCGCGGACCGCTTCACCAACATGCAATTCTGGTGAAACTGCCCCCCAGCAGTCTCCCTGAGCGCCCCGGCGTCCACGTCGACGGCCGGCCTGGCGCGTCGTTCGGAGCGCTGGCGGCATCCTGCCGCCGGCTGCGTCGGCCACGAAACGCGTTCCGCGTCTTCGCACCTGGCCCAGAGCCCGGCCATAGTCCGCGTTGCCCTGAGGAAGCATTCAAGTTCCAGCGCAATGTACGAAACCGCACGCCGCACCGAATAATGCCTGCCAACGAACTTAATCTAAGGCAGGCACGGATTCACTGCAAGTAAGCATTTTGACGCCCCACCTTTTGACTGGTGCGCACTAAGACCTTCGGGCAGCCGTGCATATGTTTACTCGCACGGGGTGACGCATGAAGCCGTTGAACTTGCTGAGATTTCGCTGAAAGAGGTGTTTCGTTGTGTTTCGTTGCCCGACGAACGCTACCCAGATCAAGGAACCATCCGGGCGGCAGGGCCTCCGCCCGGATGGTCATCGTCCTGTGCAGCTTCGGGACCGAGGGTTGCCATCGGTCATTGGTGGCCTTGGGGGCTCGCGAGTCAGCGATGGGGAGCCACCAGGAAGCGTAGGCACGGGTCGAACCGAACGAAGCCGGGGCCTCACATCTCGATTTCGCCCGGTCACAACACCCTAGAGCCAAGTCATAATCAAAGTCAGAATCGTCGGTTTGTAGTTATAGACGTAGTTCATTCAAGTTTCGTTCACCCTCGTACGAAACCGGCCTACCCCATCACTTTTTGACGAGCACTCACTCATCTTGTGAAAGCTTGGTGTTAGTTTGGAATTGAAATCGTCAGAAGTGCGCGCCTGTGGCAGCGGACGAGAACGTGCGCCAGCCAGGGGCGTCATGATGCCTTCGATGACAAAAAACAAGCCGCCCGGCAGATGGTCACCGAGCGGCTTAAGTGAGGCGTACGCACTATCCCGTCGTCCTCTTCCAGTTTCATGAAGTCAATTGCATGCAGTCGTATCGAATTTCGTCCAAATGTCGGACATATTCGAGCGTTTCGTCAGCCGCGGCCACTCCTGCAAACCGCTAATCGAGGAAGACCTTCACGCTGTCGGAGCGTCCCTCGGCATCAACGACCGAGAGCGTAACGAAGCCGGGACCATCCGGCAGCCAGCTCTCTTGTCGGGCAAAGGCGGTCCGTCCGATCGGCGCACCGTTGGCGAAGAAGGTGAACGGCGGCACTCCGTTACGGACCTTGACGGTCAGCGGCGCGCTATCCCCTGTCCGGATGCCGAGGTCTACGTCCACCCCGTCCTCGGGATAGGCGATCTCTGGCGCTGCGTCCCTCTTTACCTTCTGCTCGTCGGGGTGCCGGAAGCGCTTGAGCGGGACCGGCAACTCGGCGGTGGATCCGAACACAACGCCGGCCGGCGCGGCCCGAAGCGGTACCTCGGTCTGCGCCAGTCTGTCGAAGCTCTCGAACAGAATGGGCGCCGCCGATCCGATGCCCGTGATCCCCGGTACTGCCGAATTGTCAGGCCGTCCAACCCAAACGCCGATCACCGACCTGCCGTCGAAGCCGATAGCCCAGGCATCCCGATACCCGTAGGACGTTCCCGTCTTGTAGGCGATCCGTCCCGGCGAGCCGTTGAGCGGCGGCGGAACGTTGGCCAGGATATCGGCAACATACCACGCCGCTACTGGATCGAGCACCGGCGCCAGAGTGCCTCCATCTTTTGGCTGCTCCTGCACCCCGTCCTGCAGCACCACGGGCGATCCACCACGGCCGATCGCCGCATAAATCGAAACGAGGTCGCGCAGCGTCACCCCGACGCCGCCCAACCCTACCGCGAGGCTCGGCGCCGTATTCACCGGCAGCATCGGATTGGCATTCGCCCGCTTCATCCGCGCCACCAGCCGCGCCGGTCCCACCGCATCGAGCACCACGATCGCGGGAATGTTCAGCGACTCCGTCAGCGCCTGGCGGATGGTCACGGTGCCACGGTTGAAGCCGTCGAAGTTGACCGGCACATAGCCGTTGAAACCTGTCGGACGGTCTTCGATCAGGCTTTCGGGATGCGCCATGCCGAGTTCGAACGCCAGCCCGTAGATCAACGGCTTGAGGGTCGACCCTGGGGAGCGCACCGCCTGGGTCATGTCGAGATAGCCGCCACCCTCGGCGTTGAAGAGCCCGGCCGACCCCACGGAAGCCAGCACGTTCCCCGTCGCCTGGTCCGCGACGACAATCGCCACGGACAGCCGGTTGCCCATCTGCGCCGCCCGGTCGGCGCCCATTCTCTCGAGCGCCGCCTGCAGCCGCCGGTCGACCGTCAGCTCAATCTGCCGCGCATTCGGACGCGCCTTCACGGCCGCTTCGGCGAGGTGCGCTGCCAGCATTGGGAAGTCACGCCTGGCCTTGGGGATTGGCTCGCCCTTGGAGGCCTCGGCCTCCTCTGCTCCGATGACACCCTCCACCACCATCCGGTCGAGCACCCTATCCCGCGCCAATCGTGCGGCCTCCGGGTCACGGTCCGGCCGACGCGCCTCTGGCGATTGCGGCAGCGCCACCAGCAAAGCGCACTCCGCCGTCGTCAGTCGGCTTGGCTCCTTGCCGAAATAGGCGAGGCTGGCTGCCCGGACGCCCTCGATGTTCCCTCCGTAGGGGGCGAGCGTGAGGTAGAGCGTCAGTATCTCGTCCTTGCTCAGCGCGCGCTCGAGCATGTCGGCATGCACCATCTGCAGGATCTTGCCCTGCAGGTTGCGCGTCGGCCGTCGCTCTAGCAACCGCGCCACCTGCATGGTCAAGGTCGAGCCACCCGACACGATCCGCCCTGCCCCGGCATACTGCACCGCCGCCCGCAGCATCGAACTCCATGCAATGCCCCCGTGCCGGCTGAAGGTCTTGTCCTCGTAGGCCAGCAGCATCTCGATGAAACGCCGGTCCACACCCGCGGTCGTCACCGGTAGCCGCCAACGGCCGCCGTCGGTGGTAAACGGCCGCAGCAGCCGGCCGTCGCGGTCTACCACCGCCTGCGACACCGGCATGAGCGCCACCGCTGGCGCTGGCGGCACCGTCTCACGGATGTCGCGCAGCGCGGCAAGACCGTAGAGAGTGCCCATCAGGCCGCCCCACGCCAGGATCACCCCCACTGCGATCCCAACCCCCGGCGCGCGCGGGGGCCGGGGCCTGTTATCGGCTCGCCGGCTCATGGGCCGGTCGCACCGATCTCGATCTCGCCCGCGCTTGTGTTGGCGCGCAGCTCGGGTCGGTACATGTCCTCGACTGTCGCGCCCAGCATGATGAACGAGCCCGGTGACACAGCGCGCACCAGATACGCAGTGGTGACACTCGATGTCTGGGACCCGAAGCGGAAGGCCGCCACGAACTGGTCGGTACGCGCCTCCACATGCGTCGGTGCGTCGACCGTCAGCCAGTCGAGGTCGGCGACGCCGGACCCCTGGAGCAGATCCGGGTTCTCGATCTCGAAGCCGGCCGGCAGCGGATCGGCGATCACGTACTGGCCGGAGCCGAGTTGCGTCGGCCGGGCTGTCAGCACTACCACGAAGCGGTCGTTCTGCTTCACGTTGCTGAACTCGGCGGGCTCGCCGGTCACAGTGTAGTAGTCGCGTTGCAGCGTGAACCCGTTCTCGCTGGGCCCGGGCGGCACTTCCGGAATGGCGGTGGTCGTCACCTTCATCTCGGTGGGCTGGTTGCCGTCGTTTGTGACCGTCACGCTCAAGCCGTCGAAATGCTCCTGGTCGTAGCGCCGGTAAGGCGAACCCGTCAGCGCTTCACCATCGATCGTCACCGAGCCATCGGCTGCGGATTTGCCGAGCGCCGAAGCGGCAACCAGCGTCCATGCGTCTTCTTGCGTCGAGGTCCAGCGAGACCGGTCACGCATCACAGCCAGCTTGCTGGTCAGCGCCCCGATATCCAGCCCTGACGGTTTGAACTCCGCAGCAAGCGCAAGCACTCCCGCAGTGTCGCGCAACAGACTGCCGTAGTCGTTGCGGTACTTCTGCTTGTCCTCACGGGCCTGCAGATCTTCGACCGCAGCCTGGAAGGCCGTGGCCGCCCGGGTCCGATCGCCATAAAGGGCGAGCGCCGCCCCCAGCTGTGCCTTGGCCAGCGGCGATCCGAAGTTGCCGAGCCTGGCCTCGAGGTAGTAGCGCAGGTCACCGATGGCAGCCCGCCCGGCACGGGCGAGGTCATAGAGCGCGAACGCCACGTCCTCGCCACCGAGCGTGAAGTCGGTGGCGTAGCTCACCTGGTTGCTCAGGTTGTCGAGTGCCCGCGTCAGCGCCAGTTCCGGAACATCGTATCCGGCCGCCTTCGCCCGCAGCAGGAATTCCGTGACATAGCTGTCCAGCCACAGGTCTGTCGCCGAATAGGGGTCCCACAGTCCGAACCCGCCCGACGACGTCTGCTTGCTGAGCAGGTTCTTGATAGCCTCCTGGATGCGCTGATCGATCTCCGCATCCGTTCCGAGCCCCACCGTCTGGGCAACCTCATTGAGGTAGAGCAGCGGCAGTGCCCTGCTCGAGACCTGCTCTGCGCAGCCATAGGGGTAGCGATCGAGTGCCAGAAGAAGTCCGGGCACGTCGAGCCGCGCGATCGGACCGATCGCCAGCGTCACCTCGCCCGTGTGCGCTACCATGCCGTCGAACAGGCTCTGGTCGAGTGTGACCGTCTCCCCGATTGCGAGCGGGATCACCTCGCTCGTCGTTGCCGGTGCGCTCGCCGCGCGGACACCAAGTGTCAGCTCCTTCACCTGAACGTCGCCGTTCGGGGCAGTAACCGTGACCTTGAGTTCGTTGTCGCCGATCCCTGTCGCAGTGAGCTTGAGGTTTAGCCCGGCGCGTTCGCCGACATCGAGGTCGACTTTCGTCTCCGCCGCGTCCGTCGAGATCCCCTCGCCCGGATCCAGCGCCACCGTGTACATGCCCGGGGCACCCGAGATGTTGTTCACCTCCACCAGCAGCCGCGACGTGTCGTGGAGCCT
>JAEYZJ010000117.1 GCA_023430705.1 Pseudomonadota bacterium
CCCTGCCCCTGCGGCTCGGGCAAGAAGTTCAAGCACTGCCACGGCAGCTTCTGACGCCGGACACAGTATGCAAAGGCCGCCCCCCGGGCGGCCTTTTTGCGTACGGCGAGTGTGGCGCCATCGTTAACCCATTGTTTATCCGCCGTTCGCCAGACTTGCGCACGAACGGGAGAGGATGCCGATGGTGGAGGCCATTGCCGGCCGGATTGCTGCCGGGCTTGAGAACCGGAGGCAGGCCGAGGCCAAGGTTGCTGCGCTGCAATCAGGGGCCAATGAAATGACCCGCGCCGCCGAGGCTCCTGCGACGATCAAGCAGATCGATCCGTGGGAGAGCCGGCTCGCCAGGGCAGCGACCGGGACCGAGAAGGACTATCAACAGGCGCTGAAGTTCCTGCAGTTCAGCCTTGAAGGCGACTATCGCACCGGCTTCGACATGTCCGAAGTCCACCGCTGGCCAGGCACCAGGACCTATGCCGATGTGATCGTCGACGGCAAGGTCCTTGCCAGCATCGACAACCAGGGCGTGGTGCGGACCGATGAGAGGACCGGCGGAGCGATGACGGGCAGGCTGGCAGGCCTGGTCAACGGCCGCAACGGCCCCGACCTGGCACAGGTGCGCGCCGAGCAGCTTGCCCAGATGCTGGGTGGCACGGTGGCGTTCGCCGATACGGCCATGACCCAGCGCCAGTTCGAAGCTCTCGGACCCATCCCCAGGGCCATCCCCATCCTCGACCGCGCCGGCATGGCTGCGGACCCTCGCTCCAGCATGATAGGGCAGTTGATCCAGCGCCGCGCCGAACACCTGGCGCAGGCCTGAGGCCGACGGTCGCAGGAAACGACGTGGGCAGGTTTCTGACGAACAAGCGCAGGGCCCGGGGGGACGACCTCGAGGCGACCGCCCTGCCGTGCCATGGCTGCGCTAGAACTGAACCTTTGCTCCGGCGGCTTTCTTTTCGTCCTTGAGCCGCTGCCCGCCAGCCGCTTTCTCCGCCGCGTAGGCGGCCTGGTCCACCAGGTCGAACATGATGCGCACGGTGTAGCCTTTGGGGCAGGAGATGACGGCACAGTTCTCGCCCTGGATGAGGAGCCCGGTCCCCGCCTCGCGCTCCCGGGCGACGACGCGCCGTCCGTCCCTGACGAGGTGGTACGCATCGCCGTAGTTCATCACCCGGTTGCGCTGCGTGTCTGCCTGCTCGGGAGCGCCGTAGAACTCCTCGGCAGACGCAAGGATGGAGCTGATCTCGGTCGATTTGCTGTCGACGTAGAGGTAGCGCAGGACGCGAACGACCTCCGACCTGTCACTGTTGTAGTAGACGATGACCCGGTCGGGCTCCCGGCCGATACGACAGACATTCATGATGTGGGTTGGAAGGAAGGTGCTGCCGCTGCCGAAGCCGAACGTACTCTCCTCGATCTCGGCGCAGGCCTCGGTTGCCGGCCCCAGACCCACGTCCTTGATCGTGGCGACCTTGCCGGCAATCTGGAACGGTTCCGCGCCCACCGCGCTGCCCACGCCCGCGGCCACTACGGCCAGAACGGTCAGTAACTGCTTGAATATCATTGGAATCTCCCCACTCACCGGGAAGGAATAGCCCAGACCGGAACGAGGTCAAGCCCTCCGTCCGTCGCTCGCCTCGCTCGGCGGCAGTCGACGCTCGACGATGCCTGTCCGGTGAGTAGGCTCGTCGCTGGCGCCCCGCCCGGCAACGCGATATATTCCTTTACAGGTATATTCTCGTAATGGCATATAGACGGCATGTCAGTTTTCGATGCCATTTCCGATCCCGTCCGCCGGGACATTCTGTCGATGCTGCGAGCAGGAGAAGTTCCTGCGGGCACCCTCGTAGAGACACTGGACCTCCCGCAACCCAATGTGTCCAAGCATCTCAAGGTGCTGCGCGAGGTCGGTCTCGTGCGCATGCGCATCGACGGGCCGAGGCGGCTCTACAGCCTCGATCCCGGCCCGTTGCTCGAACTCGATGCCTGGCTTCAGCCCTATCGCGAGTTCTGGGCCGGAAAGCTCGACGCGCTGGGCGATCATCTCGCGAGGAGCGACTGACGATGCGCGACCTCGGCACCTACGAGCGGCATGAGGACCACATCGACGTGCGCTTTGAGCGGCACTATCCGCGATCACCCGAGAAGGTCTGGACTGCACTGACCGACCCCGAACGGCTCGCGGACTGGATGGGCGTCTCCTATGTCGAGCCCCGTGCCGGCGGCCGGTTCGAGACGATGCTGGAAGGCATCATGCCGATGCGCGGCCGGGTTCTCGTCTGGGACCCACCCCGCGTTCTCGAACTGCACTGGTCGAACGGTCATGCGCCCGACTCGACCGTCCGCTACGAGCTGTCGCCCGACGCCGAGGGCACGCGGCTCGTCTTTACGCATCGCCACATGCCGCACGCCACCAGCGCACTCATGCTGCCCGGCTGGCACGTTTACCTGACCCGGCTGGGCGAGGCGCTGGCGGGCGCCGAGCGCACCGACTGGCTGACCCGATGGCGGCAGATGCAGGCCGTCTACGTCCAACACTACGGCCTCGGCGGTCTGCAACTGGACCCCTAGGCCCACCGCCAGACATCGACACGCATGCTCGTCCGGCAGCGCTCCGCCGCCGGCAGCGGAAACCTGCACCCTTTCACAGGAGGACAGACCATGACTGCCAACAGCTTTACCCAGAGCTTCATCGTTGACCAGCCGCCCGAAGCGGTCTCTGCCGCCATCTCCAACCCCCGCGCCTGGTGGTCGGAAAGCATCGAAGGCAGCACCGACCGGGTCGGCGCTACCTGGCACTACCAGTTCCGCGATATCCACTCGTGCACCATCAAGGTCACCGAGATGCAGCCCGGGCGGATCGCCTGGCACGTTCTCGCGAACGACTTCAACTTCATCACCGACAAGACCGAATGGGTCGACACCCGCATCGTGTTCGACATCACGCCCAAGGGCGAGGCGACCGAGGTGCGGTTCACACATGTCGGCCTCGTGCCGGACTATGAATGCTACGAAGTCTGCGAGAACGCCTGGGGCACCTACATCGCGAGCCTGAAGAGCCTCATCGCCACGGGCGCGGGCTTCCCCAATGTCGGCGAAGCGATCACGGCCGGCGAGAAGGCCCACGTCGCCTGACTTTGGTCCGTCTTGACCAGGTCGGGCGCCGCCGGCGCTCGACCCCGCAAGACCCGCTCAGGTGCAGGTGACGCGAACCTCGCCGAAGCCCGCTTCGTCGGCCGAGAACACCATGATGGTGCAGCTCGTCCCCGGCAGGCTGCCGAAGCCGGTTTCGACCACGGAGCCAGGCCCTTCGACGAACACCGTATCGGCCGTGATCGGGCCGGTCCTGACCACCGCCCGTGACTGGCAGAGCGGATAGGTCTCGTTGGGGATCACCATGAAGCGCGTGCCGAGCGGGATGCAGTCCGTCGTGGGCAGGTCCGGGTCGATCTCGGCGGTGGCCCCTGCTGCCGTGTCGGCCGCTGCCGCCGCTGCCGGGGCAAGCGCCAGCGCCGCCTTCTGCGCGCCCCATTCGCCTTCGAGCCGGTTCATCCTGTCCTGCAGCGCCAGAAGGCCCTCTGCGGTGCCGTCATCGATCGGTGCCGCCACCTCGACCGAACGCTGCCCCAGTTCGTCGACCGAGGCCTGCAGCTCGGCGAGCGCAGCCGAAACCGCCGCCGTCTTCGCGTCGGTGCTCAGTTGCACTGCCGCAGCCCCCGCCAACGCAATGAGGCCGACGATGGCGGCGAGAAAGGGAATAAGCCGGTCGATCACGACCAGGCGGCGATAGCGGCGCATGCGTGCTCCCTGGCAATCGTGACCGATCAATACCACGACCGTGCCCAAATGGTGGCAGGGGTCACCGTATCAGGCAGAGCGGTGGATACGCGGCAGCGGAACCGGCGGCCGGATGGAGGGATCGAGGACGCCCTGGGCCTCGCCGCCACCGAACAGTCCGCCGATGAAGCTGCCGATCGCTTCGCCGCGCGCCTTGGCGGCGGCCTGCGCGTCTGCCGCCTTCTGCGCTTCCGCCGCGGCCCTGGCTTCCTTGTCGGCAAGCTGGGCCACCTGCGCGGCCATTGCCGCCTCGTCCGCCGCCGCCTTGTCCTTGACGGCCTGCGGAACGTTCTGCGCCACCGTCACCGGGCAGGCGCCCTGCGCTTCGAGCATGGTTCCCGACGGCACGTCGAACACGTATTCCCTGTTGCACACGTCCCAGTTCACCGGCGCGTTCGCGATCTCGAAGCGGTCGTAGCCTTCCTTGATGTCCTTCCAGAAGCTCATGTGCGGGCTGGAGGCATGGCGGGCGAGGTTCGACGGCGTCATCCGGAACGGATAGATCTGCAGCTGGAACGAGGAGTTGCCGCCCTTGAACGTCTCGCGCGCCAACCCGTAGATCTCGGCAATCGACTCGTCGGTCATCGAGTAGCAGCCGCGCGACGAGCAATCCCCGTGCACCATCAGGTCGGACCCGGTGCGGCCATGGGCGCGGTCGAACTTGTTCGGAAAGCCCGTGTTGAACGCGAGGTAGTAGTTCGAGTTCGGGTTCATCAGGCCGGGCGTGACCGTGTAGAAACCCT
>JAEYZJ010000124.1 GCA_023430705.1 Pseudomonadota bacterium
CCAGGTCAACGTCATGACCCACGCCATGCGGGCCCGCAAGAGTCGCGGCGCCCGCATCGTCGCCATCGACATCTATCGCAACGCCACCATGGAACAGGCCGACATGGCGCTGGTCGTGCGCCCGGGCGCCGACGGCGCGCTCGCGGTCGCGGTCATGCACATCCTGTTGCGCGACAACCTCGCCGACCGCGCCTACATGGCCCGCTACACCGACTTCTCGCCCGAGTTCGAGGCGCACCTGCAGGCCCGGACGCCGCAGTGGGCTGCGGCAATCACCGGCCTTGCGGTCGAGGAGATCGAAGCCTTCGCCCGGCTTGTCGGCACCACGCCGCGCACCTTCTTCCGGCTCGGCTACGGCTTCACCCGCCAGCGCAATGGCGGCGTCTCGATGCATGCCGCCCTTTCGATCCCGGCCATGACCGGCGCCTGGCAGCATATCGGCGGCGGCGCGTTCCACTCCAATTCCGGAGCCTGGAAGCTCGACAAGTCGCTGATCACCGGCAAGGACATGGGTCCCGGCGGCCGGGAACTGGACATGAGCGAGATCGGCAAGGTCCTCACCGGCGATGCCGGGGCGCTGAAGGGCAGGGGGCCGGTGAAGGCGCTCTTCATCCAGAACACCAATCCCGTCAATGTGGCGCCGGAGCAGGGACTGACCCGGGCCGGCTTCGCCCGCGAGGACCTCTTCACCGTCGTCCACGAGCAGTTCATGACGGACACCGCGAAGATGGCCGACATCGTCCTGCCGGCCACCATGTTCCTCGAGCACAACGACTACTACCGCCGGGGCGGCCACACCCGCGTGCTCTTTGGCCCCCGGCTCGTCGAGGCCCCCGGCGAATGCCGCTCCAACTTCGAGGTCGTCAACGAACTGCTCCGCCGCCTCGGCTCGGACCATGCGTCCATGCACCTGTCCGACCGCGAGATGGTGGCCGAAACCTTCCGCCGCTCCGGCTTCGGCGAGCTCGACGAGATCGAGCGGATCGGCTTCGTCGACGGTGCGCAGCCGTTCGGGGAGGCGCATTTCGGCGACGGCTTCGGCTGGCCCGACGGCCGCTACCGCTTCGCGCCGGACTGGCAGGGTGTCGCCGCCGCCAAGGGCTACACCTGGGTCTGCGACCCTTCCGAGATGCCGCGCTTTGCCGACCACTGGGACGTCAACGAGGCGGTGGATGCGCAAACCCCGTTCCGCCTCGCCACCAGTCCCTCGCGCGGCTTCCTCAACTCGACCTTCGCCGAAACGCCGGGCAGCCGGAAGCGGCAGCCCGAGCCCACCGTGTTCATCCATCCCGAGGACGCGGCGGCCCTCGGCATCGCCGACGGTGATCCGGTGACGCTCGGCAATCGCCGCGGCGAGGTGGCGCTCAGGGCCGCCTGCTTCTCGGGCATGCAGCGCGGCGTGCTCATCGCCGAAGGCATTCACCCCAACGCCGCCCATCGCAACGGCGTCGGCATCAACACGCTGATCGGCTCCGATCCGGTGCGGCCGTTCGGCGGCGCCGCGTTCCACGACACTGCCGTCTGGGTGCGCCTCGGCTAGCCGAAATAGGCCGACCAGAAGAACCAGGCCGTGAGCGCGAGGCCGTAGGCGATCACGAGGCTGCGGATCAGCCGCTGCGGAATGCGCTTGGCGAGGCGGGCCGCGGCGTAGCCGCCGATGGTGACGCCCACCAGCGCGATCGAGCCGTGATACCAGTCGATGGCGCCCGAGATCGCGAAGCGCACGACGCCGACCAGCGCGACCAGCGTCGAGATCCAGAGCTTCAGCCCGTTCATCTGATGGATGTCGGTGAACCCTGCGAGCGCGAGGAACGCGAGCAGCAGCACGCCCAGCCCGGCGTTGAAGAAGCCGCCATAGACGCAGATCGCGGCGAGCAGCAGCAACAGCAGCGCCACCCCGGCCCGCCGGCCCCGGCCGCCCCCGCCCGCCCGGGCGCGGATCAGCAGGTTGATGCGCCCGCCGAACGCGAACAGCGTCACCGCAAACAGCAGCAGCCACGGCACCACCAGCACGAAAGTCTCGTTGGAGACGTGCAGCAGCAGTTCCGCCCCGGCGTAGCCGAAGGCGAGGGCAACGATCGAATAGGCGAGGAGCTTGTGCCGGTTGGCGGCAATCTCGCGCCAGAACCCCAGCGCTCCGCTCGCGTAGCCCGGAAAGCTCGCATAGGTATTGGAAGCATTGGCGATCACGGGCGGCACGCCGGCCAAGACGAGGGCCGGAAACAGCACGAACGAGCCGCCGCCGGCCAGCGTGTTGATGGTGCCGGCAACGAGCCCGGCAAGAAAGAGCATCAGTTCGATCATCGGAAAATGTCTGACATTTCCGTCACACCTAGCTGGCGCCGACCAAGTAAGCCAATGAAAAACCCTGATGATCCCCATCAGGCGCCGTTGGGCCCCGGGCCCGGACGTTGACAAACCCCGCTCCGTCACCCACATGTCGACCCGTGCTGCTGGCGCCTGCCGCTCGCCGGGGGAAACCCGATGGTGAAGTCCAGCCGCGGAATGTTCCGCGCCCCTCTCATGATCGCTCCCTGTGCAGGCGGTTCATGGCAACGCGGGTCCCATGAAGACAATCCGCCTCTGCATCAGAGGACCGACATGACTTTCTCCCTCGATACTCCGAGCACGGCCACTCTCAAGGCCGAAGCCAGGGCCCTGCGGGCCGAGCGCGCGCTGGCCGGCACCCCGATCGCCCACGGCGCGGCGCTCGAGGAAGTGGCCCGGCGCCACGGCTTCCGCGACTGGAACACCGCTGTCGCCGCCATCCCCGAGCGGATCGCGACGCCGGTGCAGGTGGGCCAGCGCGTCCGCGGCACTTACCTGGGCCAGCCGTTTGCCGGTATCGTCATCGGGCTGCAGCTGCTGGCGGACAACCACCACTACGAGGTCACGGTCCGCTTCGACCATCCCGTCAACGTCTCGCGCTCGGAGCTGATGGGGCCGATCCTGCGCCAGCGCGTGCGCGCCACCGTCGACCTGCGCGGCGTCTCTGCCGCCCGCACCAGCGACGGCGAGCCGCACATGCGCGTGCAGCGGGCCTGACGCAACACTATTCCAATGGCGGGCCCTGTCCCGCCATTGTCATTTCCGTGCTCGGGTTGAACTCCATCGGTGAGTGCCGATAATTGGGGTCCTCATTCCCGGCGTGGCGTCCTGCCACTGTCGTTGCAGCAGCGGACCCACAGATGACCACCCAGACCTTGCCGATCGATCTCTACTACGCCGCTACCCCGAACGGCCGGAAGATCACCATCATGCTCGAGGAACTGGAGCTGCCCTACGGCATCTATCCGATCAATATCGGCCGCGGCGACCAGTTCCAGCCCGACTTCCTCGCCATCTCGCCCAACAACAAGATTCCCGCGATCGTCGATCCCGAGGGGCCGGATGGGCAGCCGATCTCGGTCTTCGAATCGGGCGCCATCCTGAAATACCTGGCCGAGAAGTTCGGCCGCCTCTACGGCACGTCCTGGCGCGAAAAGGTCAAGATCGACGAGTGGCTGTTCTGGCAGGTCGGCGGCTTCGGCCCGATGCTCGGCCAGAACAATCACTTCTCCCGCTACGCGCCCGAAAAGATTCCCTACGCCATCAAGCGCTACGCCGACGAGGCCCACCGCCTCTACCGCGTGCTCGACACCCAGCTGCAGAAGCAGCAGGCCGCGGGCAGGGACTATGTCGCCGGCGAGGACTACTCCATCGCCGACATCGCCATCTTCGACTGGTCGCGCGGCTCGGACAACCACGGCATCGATCTCGCCGAGTTCCCCACCTTCGCCGCCTGGCGCCAGCGCGTCACCGATCGGCCCGCCGTGCAGCGCGCCCTCGCCATCACGCTCGACCAGAGCCAGCAGATCAGCGCCGCGAGCGACAAGGAAGCCCAGCGCATCCTCTTCAACCAGCGCTGACGGCCAGGGGAACTCCCGATCCCGGAGCCGGCCCGCGCGGCCGGCGCCCCGCCCGTTCTGACGCAGCGGGGCCACTGGGCGACGAAAGCAGCGGGGCAGCCGGAAAAACCGCTTGCCCCGCCAGGATTCACCGGCTATCCCCACCGCTGCCGGAGAGGTGGCCGAGTGGTCGAAGGCACGCCCCTGCTAAGGGCGCAGACGTCAAAAGCGTCTCGTGGGTTCGAATCCCATCCTCTCCGCCACTTCCCTAAGTTCCAGGCTTGTTTCCGAATCGAACGTCGGATTCCCCCACAGCACTCCGTCACGGCAACGTGAGTGTCTGTGCCTTGCTGCGTTCGGGCCCGGTGGTTTTGCGCAATAGGCCGCGCCCGTGGGCGCGGCCTGTCGCAGTTCCAGCGGAGGTCAGACTGGCGGACGCGGCGGGCCGTCCGGCGGCGGGTTACCCCCTCCATCTCCCGGAGGCGCCATGGGGCCGGGCCCCGGTTCCGGTGATGGGCCCGGAGGCGGCTCGGGCGCCGGTCCCGGGCCCGGGCCTGGTCCTGGTCCCGGTCCGGGTCCTGGGCCTGGTCTTGGAGGACGCGGGGGCGGCGGCACCCAGTCGGGCGGTCCGAAGTTGAAGCTGAAGTTCACCGACGGACGCCTGGGCGCCCTCGGCTCGGCCAGATAGCGGCCCGAGACCCAGCCTTCCGCATTGGCAGAGACGACATAGCACCAGCCCCTGCGGCAGCCCTCGACGTCTACCGTCTGGCCTGCGCGCAGCACGGCAACCCTGGCGTAGCTGGCGCCGGGGCCTGACCGCATGTTCACGTTCGTCGTCGCGACGGCCGGCGCCGCGAGAGCCGCTCCCGTGGTGAAGAGCAGCATCATGCCCGAAAGGGCTAGCAGTCTTTGCTTCATTTCTCGATCCTCGCGAGTTCCGAGGCACCTCTGGGGGCCACGCGATGTTTCCGGTCGAGCCTCGTGTCGCAGGCAGCCGGCAAGCGCCACTCCTTAAACCCGGCCGTCGCGCACCCGCTTGATGAATGTCGGAAACGCCTTGCTTTCCCCGCGGAACCGCAGAAATCCACCGGACACAAATTCGTCGACTGCCCGGGTTCCCTCCGGAACGGTCTGGCGAGCGTCAAAGTCGGACGTGTCGGCGAGCTGATCGACCGCTGCAAGGGCGACCTCGCTCCACCCGGCCCCTGCGCCGAGGGATGCGCTGGAAGTGGCCCGACCTACCCAGGCTCAGGCAGCGGCCGCCCGCAGGTGTTTCAATGTCATGCCAGTCAGGCTGACGACGCCATCCGGCTCGCTCGCGCCGCTTTCACGCCTCGTTTCCCGCCGAAGTTTGCTGCGCCGCTGAACTGCAATATCGTCTCCCGTGCACCCCGTCAGGTGGAGGAAGCAGATGCCGTACTTTCTCGCCGTATACTCCATGCAGCCCGAGGACCTTGCCCGGTTCAGGGCACTGCCGAAGGAGCAGCAGAAGGAGGTCGATGATGCTGGACTGCCGGC
>JAEYZJ010000143.1 GCA_023430705.1 Pseudomonadota bacterium
ATGGTCGAGACGGCCGGCTGGTCGAGAATCCAGCGCAGCGCGAACTGGCTGAGCGGGATGCCGGCCGGCACCAGCTGCTTCAGCTGGTCGGCAAGCTCGATGCCCTTTTCGAACGGCAGCCCCGAGAAGGTTTCGCCCACGTTGAACTTCTCGCCGTTGGCGTTGAAGTTGCGGTGGTCGGTCGGCGCGAACTTGGTCTCCCTGGTCCACTTGCCCGACAGCAGGCCCGAGGCGAGCGGCAGGCGCACGATGATGCCGACATTGTTCTTCTGCGCGGCCGGGAACACCTCGGTGATGTAGTCCTGCCGGAAGAGGTTGAAGATCACCTGCAGCGTCGTGCAGCCCTCGGCCCGCATGGCCAGCTGGGCTTCCTCGACATTCTCGACGCTCGCGCCCCAGTGCCGCATCATCCCGGCGTCGCGCAGGTCGTCCATGATGGTGAAGACCTCGCCGTCGCGCAGCACGTCGGTCGGGATCGTGTGGAGCTGCGCGAGGTCCAGCGTGTCGACGCCCAGCCGCTTCAGCGAGCCGGCGAGGCTGTCCTTGATGTTGCGCTTGTTGAAACCGGTCCGGTTCGGAAAGATCTCGCCGTTCCGCCCCAGCTTGGTCGCGACCAGCACGCCCTTCTTGTCGCCGAAGGCGCCGATCCGGCTCTCCGACTGGCCTCCGCCATAGACGTCGGCCGTATCCCAGAAGTTCACGTCGAGCGAGCGCGCGGTCTTCAGGATTTCCGCCGCCGATTCGTCGCTGACCGGGCCGAAGCTCTCGCCCAGCTGCTAGGTGCCGAGGCCGATCTCGCTCACGTCGTAGCCGGTCTTGCCCAGTTTGCGGATGTTCATCGCGTACCTCTCCCTTTTTGTCGCGGGGCTGTCATAGCCCCGGGGGACCGGAACAGGAAGAGGCGGGCCGGTGAACTTCCGCAGGGGGCCTAGAGGCTTCCGGCGTAGCTCTTTTCCTCGACCAGCCGGCTGCCGACGGCGAGGTTGATCTGCTTCTTCACGGCGGCGCGCCGGTCGTTGGTCAAGTACACCGCCCGTGCCAGTTCGATGAAGCGCGGTCCGAAATCGCCCGCCGCCTCACACTCGCGGATCTCGTCCTCGATATCCCACAGCGCCGCGTTGATGTCGTGCAACTCGCGCCGCAGCCGGTCGAGCTCGGGCGTCGGCCGGAGCACCCCGTCCAGCGTGCCGTTGAGCGTCGCGAGTTCGGCCCTGACATTCGCCAGCTTGCCCGGGTCGCTGATGCGCCGCTCCTTGATCTCGAGAATGGTGATCTTGTCGATCACCTCGCCGACCGACACCTCAACCAGCAGTTCCATCGCCGCACCCCTCGGTTGCCCTGTCACCCCGACCCGCGTTGTCGCGGGCCTCCGTGCGGTCGAACCGGTGTGCTGAAGCGCAGCGGAGGTGCGCCTTCAACGCCGTGCGGGCTAGTGGCGTTCCTTGGTGGTGTGGAAGGTGATCTTGGGATAGTCGCGCTCGGCCCGGGCGAGCCACCATTGCGACTGCGCGAGATAGACCGGGTCGCCGTACTTGTCCTCGGCCATCTCCAGCTTGTTGACGGAGATGAAGCGTTCGAGCTCGGCCTTCTCGTCGGACGTCACCCACCGCGCCAGCTCGAAGTTGATCGCCTCGAAGCTGATGGGGACGTTGTATTCGGAGTTGATCCGCGACTGCAGCACTTCGAGCTGCAGCTGCCCCACGACGCCCACGATGTAGTCGGCACCCACCATGCGGCGGAAGATCTGCGCCACGCCCTCTTCCGCGAGATCGCTCAGCGCCTTGGCCAGCTGCTTGGCCTTCATCGGATCGGTCAGCCGCACGCGCCGGATGATCTCCGGCGCGAAGTTGGGGATGCCCGTCACCTTGATGCTCGGGCCTTCGGTCAGCGTGTCGCCGACGCTGAGCGCCCCGTGGTTCGGGATGCCCACGATGTCGCCCGCCACCGCTTCCTCCGCCAGCGCCCGGTCGTGGCCGAAGAAGAACATCGGGTTCGACACCGCCATGTCCTTGCCGGTGCGCACGTTCTTCAACCGCATGCCGCGCTTGAACGTACCCGAGCTCAACCGGACGAAGGCGATGCGGTCGCGGTGGTTGGCGTCCATGTTCGCCTGCACCTTGAACACGAAGCCGGTCACCTTGGGATCGTCCGGCTGGATCGGTTTGGGCTCGGCCGGCTGCGGGCGCGGCTCCGGCGCCCAGGTGCCGAGCGCCGTCAGCAGTTCGGCCACGCTGACCGCCTTGAGCGCCGAGCCGAAGATCACCGGCGTCAGGTGCCCGGCGAGATAGATCTCCCGGTCGAACTCCGGATAACCCATCCGCGCCAGCTCGAGGTTCTCGAGGCTCGCCATGATCACCGGGTCGGTGGCGAACTCGTTGTCGCGGTTGAGGTCCTCGACATCGGTGAAGGTCTTCCACACCTCCCCGTTCGGCCGCTTCACCACGCCCGCCGTAAGGTCCACGGTGCCGCGGAAATCGACGCCACCACCCAGCGGCCACACCACCGGGGAGACGTCGAGGGCCAGCGTCGAGGCGATTTCGTCGAGGATGTCGACCGGGTCCTTGCCCTCGCGGTCGACCTTGTTGGCGAAGGTGATGATCGGGATGTCGCGCAGCCGGCAGACCTCGAACAGCTTGAGCGTCTGCGCCTCGATGCCCTTGGCGACGTCGATGACCATGATCGCCGCATCGACGGCGGTGAGCGTGCGATAGGTATCCTCCGAGAAGTCGGAGTGGCCCGGCGTGTCGAGCAGGTTGAAGGTCAGCCCCAGGTGCTCGAAGGTCATCACCGAGGAGGTGATGGAGATGCCGCGCTGGCGTTCGATCTCCATCCAGTCCGACCGGGTCGCGCGCTGGCTGGCGCGGTGGCGCACCGCCCCGGCCTGCTGGATGGCGCCCGACGTGGCGAGCAGCTTCTCGGTCAGCGTGGTCTTGCCGGCGTCCGGGTGCGAGATGATCGCGAAGGTGCGGCGCGTCTGATAGGGCAGCAGTCTGGCCGGCGTGGCCGAAGTCGGGGCGTTCATGGGCGGCTCTTCCAGGGGAGGCCGCGATATAGTGTGTTCCGCCGCCGAATGCAAAAGGAACGGCCGCCCACGAGGGGCGGCCGCAGCATGGGATCGCGCTTTGGCGATCAGAACTTGAAGTTGACGCCCGCCGTCAGCGCGTGGGTGTTGAGACCCAGCGTGGCATTGTCGGTGGGCAGGTCGTAGTCGGCCTTGCCGTAGTCCGAGTAGCGGTACTGCAGGTCGACCGAGATGTTCTCGGTGGCAGCCACCTCGACACCCGCACCGGCGGTCCAGCCGAAGTGCATCTGCGTGCTGTCCTCGCCGTCGTCGCTGGCCGTGGCGCCCGCGAAGGCGAGACCGGCGGTCAGGTAGGGCATGAAGGCGCCGCCGTCGAAGCCGGCGCGGCCGCGCAGCGAGCCGGTCCAGTTGATGTCGTAGTCGACTGCCTCGACCGGCTCGTAGCCGCCGATGCCCGACCAGGCGATGTCGCCGGCCGCGCCCAGCACGAAGCCCGGGGCAACGGTGAAGTTGGCGCCGATGGTGGCGCCGACCGTCCAGCCGTCGAGATCGACGTCGTCGACCGCGCCGCCGTCGAACAGGATGTCGCCGTCAGCCTGGCTGACAGTGCCCCAGCCGTAGCCGACGAAGCCGCCGATATAGGCGCCGTCCCAGCCGCCCGACGGGCTGGTGAAGCCGCCGCCGTACGACGGAGCGGGCGAATTGACAAGCAGGTCGGCTGCCTGCGCGCCCGAAACGAGGGCGAGCGAGGCCACGCCGGCCATGAGGGTGAGTGCGAAACGGTTCATGATGTGCCTCCAGAACACGAGGGAACACGCGGGGTTTGGTGGCCGCATGAATCGAATCCAAATTGCAAACAACTGGTTTACACGGCGGTAACCGTCAGGGTTTGGTTAACGTTTGGTAGGCTGGCGTGGTTAACCGCCGGGGGGCGGATGCGGTTGCCCGTCGCCGCACCCCTCGCTTTCCCGGCACGATCCGTCCCGGCCCAAAAGAGAAAGGGCCGCCCGAAGGCGACCCTTTCCGATTTCGTAGGTATTCGAAGCGGCCTTTCGCCCTCGAGGGGCAGGAAGGCTTCGATCAGGCCAGAGACTGCTCCGAGCTGCCGGAGACTCCAAGACC
>JAEYZJ010000181.1 GCA_023430705.1 Pseudomonadota bacterium
CCGCCAGCACCGGGAACAGCAGGCCGCCGATCAGCACATAGTGCAGGTGCGCGACGACGAAGTAGGTGTCGTGCGCCTGGAAATCGAACGGCGCGACCGCGACCATCACCCCCGTCAGCCCGCCGACAATGAAGATGGCGAGCGCGCCGAGGCAATAGAGCATGGGCACCGAGCGCACGACCGTCCCGAGCATCACCGTGGCGATGAAGGCAAAGATCTGGATGCCGGTGGGGATCGCCACCGCCTCTGATGCCGCCGAGAAGAAGCCCAGCGAGATCGAGGGTAGCCCCGTCGTGAACATGTGGTGCACCCAGAGCCCGAAGCTCAGGAATCCGGTGCCGATGGCCGAGAGCACGATCCACGAGTAGCCCGCGATCGGCCGCTGCGCGAAGGTCGGGACGATCATCGCCAGCAGCGCGATGGCGGGCAGGAAGATGATGTAGACCTCCGGATGGCCGAAGATCCAGAACAGGTGCTGCCACAGGATCGGATCGCCGCCGCGGGTGACGTCGAAGAACGGCCAGTCGAGCAGGCGCTCGAGCTCGAACAGCAGGTCGCCCGCGATCAGCGGCGGGAAGGCGAAGAGGATCATCCCGCCCACGATCAGCACGTACCAGGCATAGAGCGGCATCAGGTTGATGTGCATGCCCGGCGCCCGGAACTTGAGCACGCCGACGATCAGCTCGACTGCCGCCGCGATCGAGGCGACTTCGATGAAGCTCAGCCCCAGCAGCCAGATGTCCGCGCCGATGCCCGACTGCTCGGTGGAAAGCGGCGGATACATGAACCAGCCGGCGTCGGGCGCCGCACCGAAGAAGATCGAGCCGCACACGAAGGTACCGCCGATCAGGAAGCACCAGAACCCGAAGGCGGAGAGGCGTGGAAACGGCAGGTCGCGCGTCCCGAGCATCGCCGGCAGGATGAGGATCGCCACCGCCTCGAAGATGGGCACGGCGAACAGGAACATCATGACGGTGCCATGCAGGGTGAAGACCTGGTTGTAGGTCTCTGCCGAAACCAGCGTGTTCTCGGGCACCGCCAGCTGCAGGCGGATGATCAGCGCCAGCGCCCCGCCGAACAGCATGAAGGAGAAGGCCGCCGTGATGTACCACAGGCCCACCCGCGCGTTGTTCACGTCCGAGAAGTAGCGCCACCCTTTGGGCGGAGCCCAGACTTCGGCCAGCTTCTCCTCCTCGGCGTTGCGCGGCTTCATTCGAGCGACCCGAGGAATTCGACGATGGCGGCACGGTCGGCCTCGGGCAGGGCGGCAAAGCTCGGCATGCGAACTCCAGGCTTGAGGTGTTCGGGAGCCAGCAGCCATTGGGCCAGCGCCTCGGCTGTATTGGCGACGGTGCCGGCCCCCAGCGTGCTGCGGGAGGCGAAATGGGTGAGGTCGGGGCCGACGGAGCCGGCCTCGGTGACCCCGCGGACCACGTGGCAGCCGCCACAACCGGCGGCAAGGAACGCCTCGCTGCCGGCCGGGGCCGCCGGACTGGCCTCCCGGTCGAGCCAGGCCGCGAACGCCGCCGGCTCGTGGACGACGACCGGGAATGCCATCAGCGCGTGCGACGCACCGCAGAATTCGGCGCAGACGCCACGGTAGGTGCCGGGCTTCCGGGGCGTGAGGCGAAGCGTGTTGGTGCGGCCCGGAATGGCGTCCATCTTGCCCCCGAGCGCCGGTATCCAGAACGAGTGGATGACGTCCGTGCTGTCGAGCGCGAACTGCACCGTGGCATCCGTAGGCAGGTGCAGTTCGTTCGCGGTCTCGATCGTGCGGCCGTCGGGGTGGAGGTAGGTGAAGCGCCACCAGAACTGCTCGGCCGTGACGTGCACATCGAGATCGGCCGTCTCCGCTTGCGACCAGTCGGGGAGCAGCGAGAGGCCGAAGATGAGCAACGCCGCCAGCGATACGGTAGGGAAGGCGACGCCGCCCGCGAGGATGAACCGGTCGGCGAAGCGCTCGGACCTCGGGCGCTTTCGCCCGACGACAGCGTAGATCGCCGCGCCCATCACGATGGCCCAGATGACCACGGCCGCCGCGAACATGAACCAGGTGAGGATGCTGAGGCGTTCGGCATCCTCCCCCGCGGGGTGAAGCGCGCTTTGCGGGTAGCTGCAGGCCGCAAGACTTCCGGCCAGCGCCACGCTGGCCGCCATCCCCTTCAGTGCTCGAAAGTAAGTTTCGCCCCGCATTCGCCCCCGCATATATCGGTGTGACTGGAACGCATCGGAGCGCCGCGGGTTCCCACCGAACACATAGGCGAGAGGACCGGCCGATGCCCCACGACACGATCCCACCCCGCGGTTTCATGCGCTTCTATCTTTGGGTTATGGCGGCGCTGCTTCTGCTCGCGGGCGGCGTGCTGGCGGCAGGCGGCGTGTGGCTGCTGACCCTCGGCGGCAGCTTCTATTATCTCGTGGCGGGCTTGCTGCTGATCGCGGCCGGCATCGCTTACTTCCGGCATCGCATGCTCGGGTTCTGGCTCTACCTCGTCGCCTTCGCCTTCACCCTTGTGTGGGCTTTCTGGGAGAAGGGCCTGAACGGCTGGGCGCAGGTGCCGCGCCTCGGTGCTCCCCTCGTGATGCTGGTGCTGCTGCTGTTCACGCTGCCAGCGCTGCGGCGCGCCGACAGCAGGTCGGCCGCGGGTGCCCGTGGCCCCGTCGCCGCCATGGCAGGCGTCGTCGCGTTCGGGCTCTATCTGTTCGCGCAGCCCCTGTGGCAGCCGCCTGCCGCCGTCGCCCAGGCAGAAGTACCCACGGTCGCGGCCCCCACGGAGCCCGCAGGCGCGACGACCGCGGCGCCCGCATCGCTGGCCTCGACGCCGCGTCCGCAACTCGAGACCGGCGCCGACTGGCCGGCCTATGGCGGCACGCACGCGGCTCTGCGCTACTCGCCACTCGACCAGATCAATCGCGACAACGCTGCGACGCTCACCGAAGCCTGGCAGTACCGCACCGGGGACATGCCGCCCGAGGACGAGGAGCGATATGCGGCCGAAACGACACCGATCAAGGTCGGCGACAACCTGTTCCTCTGCTCGGCGCTGAATGTCATCATCTCGATCGACGCCCGCACCGGCGGCGAAGAGTGGCGCTTCGATCCCGGTGTCTCGCCCGATGCCATCCCCTACAGCGCGTCCTGCCGCGGTGTTGCTTACTACGCCAATCCCGATGCGACGGCCGGGGAAGCCTGCGCCGCCCGCATCATCGTGGGCACGCTCGATGCGCGGCTCATCGCCGTCGATGCGGAGACGGGTCAGCCCTGCGCCGATTTCGGCACCAACGGCGAAGTGGACCTCGAGGTCGGGATCGGTGAGACGGTCCCCGGCTGGTATGCGGTGACCTCGCCTCCTGCCATCGTTCGCGGCATCGTCGTGACCGGCGCGCAGGTAAAGGACGGACAGGCCGAGGACGCGCCTTCCGGTGTGATCCGCGGCTATGACGCGGTCACCGGCGAGCTCCTATGGGCCTGGGACCTCGGCAATCCGTCGTTGACCGGACTTCCGCCCGAAGGCGAGGTCTACACGCGCGGCACGCCCAACATGTGGACCATCGCCTCGGGCGACGAGGAACTCGGTCTCGTCTACCTGCCGCTCGGCAACTCCTCGGTGGACTACTATGGCTCGAACCGCAGCGAACTCGAGAACATGTATGCCACCGCGCTGGTCGCGATCGACGTGACGACCGGCAAGCCTGCCTGGCACTTCCAGACCGTGCGCTACGACGTCTGGGACTATGACCTCGGCAGTCAGGCGACACTCGTGGATTTCCCCACGAACGATGGTGCCGTTCCCGCCGTGATCCTCGCCAGCAAGCAGGGCGACATCTACGTGCTCGACCGCCGGACCGGCGCGGCTCTGACCCCCGTCGAGGAACGTCCCGTGCCGCAGGGCGGGGTGGAGCCGGATCGACTGTCCCCGACCCAGCCCTTCTC
>JAEYZJ010000235.1 GCA_023430705.1 Pseudomonadota bacterium
GCAACGATCAGGGCGCGCTGGCCCTTGCCGAGCGGCGCGACGAGGTCGAGCACGCGAGCGCTCTTGTCCTTGTTGGTCGGGTCCGGCAGCTCGAGACGCAGGCGCTCGTCGGGATAGAGCGGCGTCAGGTTGTCGAAGTTGATCTTGTGGCGGACCTTCTCGGGGTCCTCGAAATTGATCGTGTTGACCTTGAGCAGCGCGAAGTAGCGCTCGCCTTCCTTGGGCGACCGGATCTGGCCTTCGACCGTGTCGCCGGTCCGCAGCGAGAAGCGGCGAATCTGGCTGGGCGACACATAGATGTCGTCCGGCCCGGGAAGGTAGTTCGCGTCCGGAGAGCGGAGGAAGCCGAAACCGTCCGGCAGCACCTCGACGACGCCCTCGCCGGTGATGTCCACCTCGCGCGCGGCCAGCTCCTTGAGGATGGCGAACATCAGCTCCTGCTTGCGCATCGTCGAGGCGTTCTCGACGTCGTTGCTCTCGGCGAACTGCAGCAGTTCGGCAGGCGTCTTGGCCTTGAGCTCGCTGAGCTTGATGCTTTCCATTGCGGATATGGACCTTGCGGAAGGAGTGGCGGGGAATGTCAGAAAAGGGGGATTGGTCGCCCGGAAAGCGCCGGGGAGGCGCCCAGAAATCAGGCTCGGGCCTTCAAATAGCTAAAACTGCCGTCACATTCAAGTGCGCTGCTCAAGAACGATTCACGTGGAACGCCGCGCGTCCCGCCGCACCCGGCCGCGCTCGGCGGATCAGAACGGCTTCACGATCACCGAGATGACGATAACCATCGCGAGGACGAACGGGATCTCGTTGATCGCCCGGAAGAACTTGTGCGAGCGGGTGTTGCGGTCTTCGGCGAAGTCCCGGCGAAGGCGCCCGAAGTACCCGTGCAGCCCACTGAGGGCGATGACCATCAGCGCCTTCAGCCACATCCACCCCTGGCTGAAATCAACGATCCCGAAGCCGAAGGCCAGCCACAGGCCGAAGACCCAGCTCGCAACCATCGCCGGAGTGGTGATGCCCCGGTAGAGCCGGCGCTCCATCACCTTGAACGTCTCGGCCTGCACCGAACCCTTCTCGGCCTCGGCGTGGTAGACGAAGAGGCGGGGCAGGTACAGCATGCCGGCCATCCAGGCGATGATGCTGATGACGTGGAGCGCCTTGACCCAGAGGTAGAGATCCATCCGTCAGGCTCCCCGCGCCACTTCGATCAGGCGCTCGACATGTGCGATCGGCGTCTCCGGCACGATGCCGTGGCCGAGATTGAAGATGTGCGGTCGATCGCGGAAGGCTTCTACGATCTGGCGGATGCGATTGTCCATCTGCTCGCCGCCGGCCAGCAGCCGGAGCGGATCGAGATTGCCCTGCACCCCGAGGCCCGCCGGCAGGTTCTGCGCAAAGGCGAGGGGCATCCCGTAGTCGAGACCGAGGAGGTTGACCTCGGTCCGCCGGGCATAGGCCGGCAGGTTGCCCGCCGCGCCGCGCGGGAAACCGATGACCGGCGCATCGGGTATCTCCCGGCGCAGCCCTTCGACAATGCGGCGGTTCGGCTCGATCACCCATTTCTCGAAGGCGACCTCGTCGAGGTTCATGGCCCAGCTTTCGAACAGCTGGACCACATCGGCGCCGGCGCGGAACTGGGCGGCGAGGTAGGCGATGCTGGCCTCGACCAGAACATCCAGGAGGCGCGCAAAGGCGACCGGCTGGGTCAGCGCGAAGGTTCTCGCCGCCGCCTGGTCCGAGGAGCCGCGACCGGCGATCATGTAGGTCGCGACGGTCCAGGGCGAGCCGCAGAAGCCGATCAGCGTCTTGTCCGGCGCAAGACCGGCGCGAACCCGTCGAACCGTCTCGATGACCGGACGGAGCTTTTCCAAAGCCCCTTCGGGATCGAGCCGATCAAGAGTGGCGGTCGTGATGGGCTCGAGCCTCGGCCCTTCGCCGGTCTCGAACCGAACGCTTTGGCCGAGCGCATCGGGTATGACGAGAATGTCGGAGAAGAGGATCGCTGCATCGAGATCGAAGCGACGCAGCGGCTGCAGCGTCACCTCGGCTGCCAGTTCCGGGGTGTAGCAAAGATCGAGGAAGCCACCGGCCTTGGCGCGCAGCTCGCGGTACTCGGGCAGGTAGCGGCCGGCCTGCCGCATGATCCAGATCGGGAGCCGGTCCTGGCGCTTGCCCCGGACCGTCTCGAGAAGGGGTTTGGTCACCGGGTTCACGGCTGCCATGCCTTCCAACCAAAAGAATCTAGACTCTTCATCTTTATTATCATGGCGGTGTTTTGCAGGAATTCACGGCTGCCCACAACGCCGGACCCCGGCGACAGAAGCGCGCGGCGTGACGATGGCGGGGCTGTGAATCCGAACTGGATCAAATGCCGTCTTTCGGCGCGACTCGTCCGGGTTTAGAGGGCGTTAACCATGTCACAAGCGTTAGAAGTCCCTTAACGAAGCTGTGGATGGCGTCCTGCCGCGCCGATGACTTATCCCCGGAACTCACCTTAACCCTTTGTTAAGACCTGGGGCGGGATGGGCTGTTGAAGGATTGGCCCCGAGCGGGGAGAAGTCGCCGCCGCGGGATCGGCGACGGGTTTTCCACCGCCTCGCCGCTTGAGCATTGAGGGACAGTGTGGAAAACCGGGCGCATGCTGATCCTGGCTTCAAGGAGCGCTGCCCGGAACGCCCTGCTGGCGGGCACCGGCCTCCGATTCGAGACGAGTCCAGCGCAAATCGACGAGCGGGCGCTGGAAGCCGATGTGCTGGGGAAAGCCGGCGGTGCCCCCGATGTCGCCCGCCGGCTCGCCGCGGCCAAGGCATTGACGGTTGCTTCGACTCACCGCGAGGCGCTCGTGATCGGCGCGGACCAGGTGCTGGCGATACCGGGGGAGGGTAGCGACCCTTCAGGTGGAGAGATTCTGCACAAGCCGGCAGATTTGGGCGAGGCGGCCCGGCAGCTTGATCGGCTGCGCGGGCGCACGCACCATCTCCATTCGGGGCTGGCGCTGGCTCGGGGTGGGGAAGTGCTGTGGTCGGCGGTCGAGACGGCGAAGCTGACCATGCGGACTTTCTCCGGCGCGGAACGGGACGCGGTACTGGCGCTCGAAGGGCCGGAAGTGCTCGGTTCGGTCGGCGGCTATCGCCTCGAGGGCCCATCGATCCGGCTGTTCGAACGCATCGAAGGCGACTATTTCACTGTTCTCGGCCTCCCCCTGCTGCCATTGCTCGGGGCGCTGAGACACCATGCCCCCGAACTGCTGCCGGAATGATTCACGTGAAAAGAGCCTTCGTCATCGGCCATCCGATCAAGCATTCGCGCTCACCGCTGATCCATGGCGCCTGGATCGAGCGCTATGGCATCGACGGCAGCTACGAGGCGATTGACGTGGCGCCCGCTGCGCTTGGCCAGTTCATCGAGCGCCTGCGCGAGGGCGCGTTCGCCGGCGGCAACGTGACCATACCCCACAAGGAGGAGGTGTTCCGCCTCTGTGACAGCATCGACCCGCTGGCCACCACCATCGGCGCGGTGAACACGCTCGTCCGCGAACCGGGCGGTGGCATCCACGGCTTCAACACCGACTACATGGGTTTCCTCGGCAACCTCGACCAGAACGCCCCCGGCTGGAGCGATCGGTCCGGTCGCGCCATCGTGCTCGGCGCCGGCGGGGCGGCGCGCGCCATCCTCGTCGCCCTGCGCGAGCGGGGATTCGACGAGATCGTGCTGCTCAACCGCACGCCGGAAAAGGCCGAGGCGCAGGCGCGCGAGATCGAAGGGCCGTTCGTAGCGGCTGGGCTCGAGGCTTTCCCGACCTATGCCGCGCGAGCCGACCTCCTGGTCAATACCACCTCGATCGGCATGCACGGCACGCGCTTCGAGGCGCTCGACCTCGGGCTGCTGCCGCCGACGGCGCTCGTCACCGATATCGTCTACGTGCCCCTGGTGACTCCCCTCCTTGCCGAGGCCCGCGCCATAGGGCTGAAGACGGTCGACGGGCTCGGCATGCTTCTCCATCAGGCCGTCCCCGGCTTCGAAGCCTGGTTCGGCGTGCGGCCCGAGGTGACGCCGGAGCTTCGCGCGAAGGTGGAGGCGACCCTTTGACCATCAAGCTGGGCCTGACCGGATCGATCGCGACCGGAAAGTCCACCGTGCTCGCCGCCTTCTCCGATCTCGGTGTTCCGGTGTTTTCGTCCGACGACTACGTGCACGAACTCTACCGCGGTGCGGCGGTGGGGCCGGTCGAGGCGGCCTTTCCCGGCGTGACCGTGGATGGCGTGATAGACCGGCAGAAACTCGGCGCGCAGGTTGTCGGCAACCCCGGACGGCTCGAGGAACTCGAGGCCATCGTGCATCCGCTCGTGCGGGCCGGGATTAGGAAGTTCCTCGTCGACGCCGAGACGAATGCCGCACCGCTCGCCGTCGTCGATATTCCGCTGCTCTACGAGAACGCCGTCGACTGGGGCCTCGACGGGGTGGTCGTCACCACTGTTGCCGAGCCCGAGCAGCGCCGTCGCGCTCTTGCCCGGCCGGGCATGACCGTGGATAAGCTCGAAGCAATCCTTGCCCGCCAGATTCCCCAGGCCGAAAAGATCAGGCGCGCCGACTACGTATTCGATACCTCCGGGACCATCGCCGAAACCCGCGAAGCGGTGCGCGACCTGGTCCTGAGGCTCAAAGCCCAGGCCGTACAATGACCCGCGAAATCGTCCTCGATACCGAAACGACCGGCCTGTCGCCCGCGACGGGCGACCGCATCGTCGAGATCGGTTGCGTGGAGCTGCTCAACCACATCCCGACCGGGCGGCACTTCCACGTCTACCTGAACCCCGAGCGCGAAGTGCCGGACGAAGCCTTCCGCGTGCATGGGCTTTCGACCGAGTTCCTGCGGGACAAGCCGCTGTTCGCCCAGGAGGCGGACAACTTCCTCGACTTCATCGGCGATGCGACGCTCGTCATTCACAACGCCGACTTCGACATCGGCTTTCTGAACAACGAACTCGAGCGGATCGCGCGGCCGCGGCTCGCCAACCGGGTGATCGACACGGTCATGGTGGCGCGGGAGCGGCACCCGGGCGCGCGCGTCAGCCTCGATGCGCTCTGCAAGCATTACGGCATCGACAATTCCAAGCGCGTCCTGCACGGGGCGCTGCTCGACAGCGAGATTCTCGCTGACGTCTATCTCGAGCTGATCGGGGGTCGCCAGGTGGCGCTGTCCCTCACCAGCGACATCCGGATCGAGCAGGGGCGGAGCGTTGTCCTGGCGCCGGCCCGGCAGCGCCCGATCCCGCTCGCGCCGCGCATCAGCGACGCCGAGCTCAAGGCACACGCGGTGTTCGTCAGTACGCTGGGCGCAGACGCGATCTGGGTTCAGTACACGGAAGTGTCGGTCGCCGCGGAATAGGCCGCCCCGCGGGCATCAGTTCGTTGCGGCGGGGGGCTGCTGGTTCTGCTGGGCCTGCATGACGCGCAGGTTCTGCACGTAGAGCGCCATGAAATCGACCGGCTCCATCATCAGCGGGGGGAAGCCGCCGAGCTGCACGACCGTCGCCAGCACGTGCCGGGCGAACGGGAAGATCATGCGCGGACACTCGACCATCAGGAGCTGCGGCA
This sequence comes from Pseudomonadota bacterium, assembly GCA_023430705.1. GTDB lineage: Bacteria > Pseudomonadota > Alphaproteobacteria > Rhizobiales > Devosiaceae > Devosia_A. Next base: position 5,596 of record JAEYZJ010000235.1, read on the forward strand.
GCTGCTGCTCGGTCACGTTCTTGACGCGGAACACGCCGCCATAGACCAGCTCGACGTTGAACAGCACGTTGCTGTCGCGCTCGGCCTTGGCGTTGAGGCTGATCTCGACCGCATAGAGGTCGTCGGCCTGCTTCTTCACGCCGACATTGATGCCGACATTGAAGTTCGGGTTGGCTCCGCCCAGCAGCACCGAACCCGGGGCGCCCGGATTCTCGAAGCTCAGGTCGCGGGTATACTGGCCCACAAGGCTGTAGCTGGGCGCGGTGGTGGTGGTCGCGTTGGCCGCGCCGGCCGGATTCTGGTCAGCCATGAGTGAGAGTCCCTCGAACTTATTTCGAGGCGCTGGCTAGCACTTTTGGGGTGGGCTCACAAGCCGCACGGGCACTCAGCGCGGCCGCCACTCGTCGGAATCGAGTTCGATCGTGTCGTCCTCGACCTGCGGAGGGCCGAAGCCGTAGCTGGCGGTCGTCGTCGCCACCACGCGCACCCGCGAGCGGAGCCAGGCATAGATGGCGCTGCGCACGGGCGGCAGTAGCAGGAGCAGCCCGATGAGGTCGGTGAAATAGCCCGGCGTGATCAGCAGGATGCCGGCGAGCCCGATCATCATCGCGTCGGCCAGCGAGCGGGCCGGCAGTTCGGCGCGACCCATGCTGCTACGGATCTCGTTGAGTACCGACAGGCCCTGGTAGCGCAGGAGGAGCGAGCCGGCGACCGCCATGACGAGAACCCCGAGGAGGGTCGGCCACAGCCCGATCGCGTTGCCGATCAGGATGAAGCAGGCGATCTCGATGAGCGGCACCAGGAGGAAGAGCAGAAACAGCAGTCGGCCCAATGCGGATAACCCTTTCGAAAGCACTGCGTCATATCGGCCGGTGCGGCCGGCTCAGCCAAACGTGAACTGGTTTCTGGCTGAACGTTTTCCTATATATAGGTCACCAGAGCCGTCCGCCCATGGCCGGCACCCTCCAAATTCGCGAGTGCCCGTTCCAGATGGATGAATTTTTCGATATCCCCACCCTGATCGTGATCGGTGTCGCGATCGTGGTGCTGTATCGCCTGCGCCAGGTGCTCGGCACCCGCACCGGCCGCGAACGCACCCCGCTGCAGCGCCAGCGCGAGATGGCCGCCGCCAAGCCCGGCGAGGAGAACGTCGTGCAGATGCGCCCGAACCCGGTAGCGCAGACGAACGAGGATCTCGAGCGCCAGCAGCGCAAGCTCGAGGCCGAAATCGCCCAGTTCTCGCACGGCGACGACAATGTCGCCGAGGGGCTGCGCGCCATTGCCGGCGCCGACCCGGGATTTGCCCCCAAGAGCTTCATGGAAGGCGCCAAGTCCGCCTACGAGATGATCGTCACCGCGTTCGCCGCGGGCGACCGCCAGACGCTGAAGAACCTGCTCGACAAGGACGTGTACGAGGGTTTCGAGAAGGTGATCCGCGATCGCGAGGCGGCCGGCCGCAAGGTCGACTTCACCTTCGTCGGCCTTCCCAAGGTCGAGATCTCCGAAGCCGAGCTCGACAAGCGCAGCGCCAACGTCACCATCCGTTTCCAAGCCGAGGTGGTATCGGCCACCCGCGACAAGGACGGCAACCTGATCGAGGGCAATGCCGACCAGGTGGCAAACATCGCCGACGAGTGGACGTTTGCGCGCAGCCCCAAGTCCCGCGACCCGAACTGGAAGCTCGTCGCGACCAGCCAGCTCGAATAGGCCTGGGCAGCGGGGGCTTCGCCATGGCCAAGCGCCGGTCGGACGGGAAGGGCCAACTCCCCGACTGGCACCTATGGCACGAGGTCAAGCAGACCGTTTCACCCCTCCACCCCACGCGCCGGCTTCCCGATCTCGAATCCGAACCGCTGCCCCTGCCGCAACCCGCAGCACCGCCGCGCCCCACCCGGCCGCGGCGTATCTTGCCGGCGATGCCCGCGTACCAGTCTGACGGCCTGCCTGGAAAGAAGCCTCGCGCCGGCATCGAGCCGAACCTCCGGCAGCGCCTGCAGCGCGGGCGGGTCGAGATCGACGGCACCATCGATCTGCACGGCATGCGTCAGGCCGAGGCGCATGCGGCCCTCACCCGCTTCATTCATGCCCGCGCCGGACGCGGCGACCGGACCCTGCTGGTGATCACCGGCAAGGGGCTGAAGAAGCTGAGCGACGATGCCGCCGTGATCGTCGAGCGCGGCGTGCTGCGCACCATGCTGCCGATCTGGCTCTCCGGGGCCGAGCTCGCCCCGCTTGTCTCCGGATGGGACGTGGCCGCACAGGGCCACGGGGGCGACGGGGCCTTCTA
>JAEYZJ010000277.1 GCA_023430705.1 Pseudomonadota bacterium
GCCCTCGACAAGAAGGACCGTCACCAGGGACAGCGTGCTGAGCACCGCAAAGCCAATTGCGAGCGGTTGCACCGAACCGTTGAAGTAGGATCCGATGCCCCAGCCGAAGAGCGCGCCGGCCGCCGTCGTATAGAATCCGATGAACGAGGAGGCGGTCCCGGCGACGGCGCCCATGGGCTGCATGGCGATGGCGTTGAAGTTCGGCACGATAACGCCGAAACAGTAGAATGCGATCGCAACCAGGACTGCGAAAACCGCGAACGACGGTTGAAACGGAGCCACAGCCAGAAGCAGCAGCGAACTCGTGCAGAATGCGACGAGCGCCGTGTGCGAGACGCGGCGCATCCCGTAGCGCTGCACCAGATGCGCGTTCGTCAGCGCAGCAAACGCCTGCACGCCAGCAACGGCGCCGAAGGCGATCGGGAACGCGGCACCGAGATCATAGACCTCGACGAAGACCTGCTGCGCGCTGTTGATGTAAGCCATCAGGCAGCCGAACAGGAACCCGGTCGCCAGCGTGTAGCCCACGGTCTGCAGCGACGTGAATGTCCACCGCAGTGCCTTTCGGAGGGCGATGGGTGCTCGCGCATGCCCCTCCGACCGCGTCTCCGGCAGCCGGAACGCCGCCCAGATGGTGCAGATGATGCCAACAACCAGCAGCAAGTGGAACATCAACGGCCACGGCCCGAGTTGCAGCAACCCCATCCCGATGCTCGGCGCGATCACCGGCACGACGATGAAGACCATCATGATGAGCGAGGTCACGCGCGCCATCTGCCAGCCGCTGAAAAGGTCGCGAACGATGGCGATCGAGATGACACGCGGCGAGGCCGCTCCGAAACCTTGCATCGCTCGCGCCAGGAACAGGTTGGTGAAGCTGTCGGCGATGGCCGCCCCGATCGAGCCCAGGATGAACATGGCGAGTCCGATCATCAGGACCGGCTTGCGGCCGTAGCGGTCCGAAAGCGGGCCGAACACGAGCTGGCCCGCCGCGAGCCCTACGAGATAGCCGGTCAGAACCAGCTGGCGGTCGTTCGGCAACTCGAGCGCGAAGTACTCGCCGATCTGCGGCAGCGCCGGCAGCATGATGTCGATGGACAGGGCGGTCAGAGCCGTCATCAGGGCCATCAGCCCGACGAACTCGGCAAACGGCATCGGCAGCCTAGGCTCGTGGCCAAGCCGCGCCTGCTCGTCGCCACTCTTTTGACCGCCTTCGTTCATGCCTGTCATCCTGCTTTTCTGTGTCGCCGGATCGGAATCCCAAGGCGTCCATCAGCGCGTGTAGTCCCAGACGCGTGAGGCGGGAAGGCGACTTCGGAATGCGGGATCGGGTCCGGCACCCGAAAATGCGCCCGGAAAAGCAGCTTGTGAAGCCACACAGGGCAGCATGCCGCGGTGGCCGCAGCGCTGATGGAGTGGCGTCAGAACAGGCCATCTCCAGTGAGCACGATCAGATCGGCAGTTTTCCCCGGCGCCTTGCCCCCGCGTCCTCAGACGCGCTTCGAAGCTTACACCGATGCCGGATCGTCAGAGTTCATATCCTGGACCACGGATGCTCCGTCAGCTAATGTCCTCAGCGCTCGGTCTCTTTGGCACAGCGAACGGAGATCGGCGCAGAGGGGAAACGGCTAATCAGGAGACCCGGGGTGATTGGCCCGAGCCAGTCACGGGGTCGACAGGGGCAATGACAGAATGGAACTGACGATTGGGCTTGTTATCGTAGTTTGCACCTGTGTCCTGTTCTGGCAATGCCTGCCGCGCGGCGGGCAGCTGGCGCCTCTGGTCGCAACGCCGCTGATGGAGGTGACCATGTCACTGGTGATCATATGCGGCCTGACGATCGGCGGCGCCCTGGTCCTGCAGGGGGTCCTCTAAGCCCTCAACCGTTCAGATTCGGCGTGAGTTAGACTGCAAAATCCAGCCGCTAACCCACGAGCGGCCGCCCGGCTCAGCCGGCGACCACCGGCTTCAGGGACTCGATCAGAAGACGCAACTGGACGTCCTTGTCCGTGATGGACAGCTGCGCGGTGAACCAGTCCTGCACCATTTTGCAGACCTGCTCCGGCGCGGCCTGGGCCAGCGCCCGCGGATTCGAGAACAGTTGCAGGTCCCTGTCGGTCCAGCCGAGCCCAGTCGTCAGCGCGCTGGTCAAGGCTTGGTAATCCGTCTGCTTCGGGGGCAGATGCGTCTGTGGTGACCGGCGCCCCTCGGACACGGCCACGAATGTCGCCGTCGTCTGCCGCTGCAGCGGCTCCGCATGCTCCGGCGCACCCATCAGCTCAAGCACCTGCGGGCTCGTCTCGCCCTGGCTGATGAATCCGAAGCACGCCTGTGAGCTGTAGGCAGACAAGTGCTTCAGGCTGTCGAGGAAGCTGCCGGCAACGGCCCGCAGAGCCTCCGGGGAGGCCGCGAGCGCCTGGTTTGCATTCTCCCGCCGCAGCCCGACGAGGGCCTGGGCAAGGTGGCGCGCGACAGCGGCATCGTCCTGGCCCTCGGACTTGAGCCGCACCGCCTCATCCAGCCGCGCCTGATACCAATCGGGGAAGTCGGCCCTGATCAAGCGCCACAGAGCCGTGCGCTGGAACGATGCATCGAGCTCCTCCGAGCTGCCGCCCGCGAGTTGCAGCGGCTCATCGCTGTTCGAGCCGGCCGAGGTACCCCCGCTCAGCGAGATGAAGCGCGTCAGGCTCGGAACATAGTCGACCGCGACCCAGCTCGCGCCACCGAGCAGCAGGACCAGCGCCATCGCTCGTGCCAACCGGCGCACGCGACCGGGTGACGGCGCCTCGGTCTCGTGATCCTCGTCGTCGAAGTCCGCCGTTTCGTCGTCATACGGAGAGCCAGCAGGAACGGCCACCTGACTGGGCGCCATCCGGGCGGGCTCTGCCGGGCGCGTCTGCCGGGCGGCTGTCGCAGCCTGGGCC
>JAEYZJ010000326.1 GCA_023430705.1 Pseudomonadota bacterium
TCTCGGCCCTGCAACTCAACCCCTCGAACGTCGATGCGGTGGCGGGCTACGGGCTGTTGCTGTCGCTGCGTGGCGCTTCAGAGAAGGGCGAGATGCTGGCCGCTGAAGCGCTGCGACGGTCGATCTCCCCGCCCTACTGGTACCACGAGGCGCCCGCGGTGAACGCCCTGCGCAACGGCGAAAACGCCGAGGCACTGGCGCAGGCCGAGGCCCTCGAGGCAGGTGATCCGGAACTGGCATCGGTGATCGCCACGGTGGCGGCGCACCGCCTGGGCAACCAGGACATGCTCAATCGCTATATTGCGCAGTTGCTCGAGGTGACGCGGTTCCGCCGCTTCGGTATCCTGCCTGTCGTTCGACAGAGGATCAGCGACGACGATCTGGTCACGGAGATCGCTCGGGAGCTGGCCGATGCGGGCATCGATCAGGCGGCGCTGAACGGCCCGTACTGAAAGCGGCGTTATACCAGTAGTCCGGAGTTACCATGTCTTTCCGCGCCCTTGTCACCGACTCTGTCGGAGAAGGAGCCGCCAGCCGCATCGAGACGCTCGACGAATCGCGGTTGCCCAGTGGCGAAGTGCTGGTGGCGATCGAATGGGCCGGGCTCAACTACAAGGACGCCTTGTGCCTCACGGGGCAGGGTGGCCTGGTGAAAACCTACCCGCATGTGTGCGGCATAGACTTTGCCGGGCGGGTGATCGAAAGCCGAGACGCGCGCTACCACCCCGGTCAGGCCGTCGTGCTCACGGGTTGGCGGGTCGGCGAACTCACCTGGGGCGGGTATGCGCAGCGGGCCCGCGTTATGGCGGACTGGCTGGTCCCGCTGCCCAAACGGTTCTCGAGCCGCACGGCCATGATGCTCGGCACGGCGGGGCTCGCGGCGATGTTGGCGGTAAACCGGCTGCAGGCCGAGGGCGTCAGGGCAGGCGACGGCGAGGTGCTGGTCACCGGGGCAAGCGGGGGCGTGGGCAGCGTCGCGGTGCTGCTGCTTGCCCGGCTGGGCTACGAGGTGGTGGCTGGCACGGGGCGGCCGGAGCGGGCAGCGATCCTGACCCGGTTAGGCGCCAGCCGGATCATCAGCCGGGACGAGTTGCTGGCAGGATCGGGCAAGGTTCTCGGCAAGGAAGTCTGGGCCGGGGCCATCGACAACGTCGGCGGGCCGGTGCTGGGCGAGGTGCTGAAATCGATGCGGCACGGCGGCACGGTCGCGGCTGTCGGCAATGCCGGCGGGCGGAACTGGGATGCGAGCGTCATCCCATTCATCCTGCGCGGCATCTCCCTTTGCGGCATCGATACGGTGACGGTCCCCTACGAGGCGCGCCTGGCCGCCTGGGACCGCCTCACGACACTGTTCATCCCCTCGGCCTTCGAGCAGGTGCTGACCGAGGCGACACTCGAAGATCTGCCGCGCTTGGCCGAGCAGATGCTGCGCGGCGAAGTGGCGGGGCGGGTGATCGTCAATCCGCGGGAGCCACCGACCTGACGATCAACGAAGCGAGGCTTCAGCCGAAGTACTTTCCGGCCAGGCGCACGAAGGCGGTGCCGCGTTCCTCGAAGTTGCGGAAAACCTTGCCGTGGGCTTCGAGCTGGCCGTAGCTCGGGGCGCCGGGGGAGAGGATCACCGTATCGAACTTGCCCTGCCGGCCGGCGAGGGCCTTCAGCGCGTCGTCGAGCGTGCCGGCCTCGATTACCTCGATCTCGGGTGCAGCCGCATAGGTGAGTGTGGCGAGGCGGTCGCCGGTGACCGGCAGGCAGACCAGCACCGTCACCCCGCGGGGGGCGAGCAGCCGGGCCAGCTCGGAGTAGTCCTGCTGGCGCTCGTGGCCCCCTGCGATCAGCGCAAGGCGCGTGCCTTCATAAGCGGCGAGGGCGGCTTTAGTGGCTTCCGGCGTGGTCGAGATCGAGTCGTTCACGAAGGTCTTGCCGCCGACCGAATGCTCCTCGAGCCGGTGCGGCAGCGGCGTGAACCTGCCGATGCCACGCACGATTCCCTCGATGTCTGCGCCCGCCTTCAGAGCGATCTGAGCGGCGAGCATGGCGTTGTTCAGATTGTGTTCACCTTTGAGGCGACTCCGTGACGCTGCCGTGGCGATGCGGTCATAAAGGAAGGGCGGGAGAGGCGGGATCAGGCGCTTCGGATCGCGCAGGGCTTCCATCACCAGGGGATGACCGAGGGCGCCGACGCCCAGGGCCACTGGAAAGTGTGCGTCGCGGTCGATGAGGTTCAACTTGTCGGCATAATAGCGCTCAACGCTGCGGTGCCAGTCGGTGTGCTCGGGCGATAGGTTGGTGATGGCCGCAATGTCGGGCGTGAACGCCATGTCAGCGGTCTGGTAGCTCGAGAGCTCAAAGACGACGATCGGGTGCTTGTCGGCGATCTCGAGCGGGGCGAGGCCGACATTGCCGGCGAGGCCGGCATCGAAGCCCGACTCGGTGAGCATCAGGTGAACGAGCGTGGCAGTCGTGGACTTGCCCTTGGTTCCGGTGATGGCAATGACCTTGCGCCCGGCGCGGTACTGCTCGCCCCACAGGTTCAGGTTCGAGGTAACGGCGATCCCCGCCTCGCGGGCCATTGCGAATATAGGGCGGTAGCGCGACACGCCCGGGCTCTTCACGATGGTCGCAAACAGGCGGGATTCGATCGTCTCACCGAGGTCGGCAGGAGCGATGAACGAGGTGTCCTCGACATCTGCCTCGCCGCTGTCGACGGTGACATAGACGGGGGTGTCGGGCGCCCGGGCCTTGATGAACGCACGGGTGGAACGGGCCTCTCGGCCGGCGCCATAGAGCAGGACGGGTTCGTCAAAGCGCATGCGGGGCCACTCGTTCGAAGATGTCCTTCGGGATGAGATGTTCTGGGCTATCGATCATCAACTCGGCAAGGGCATTGTCGAGGCGCTGGCTCCCATATTGAGTCAGCAGGTCCGGCTTGAGGGTTGAAACGACTGGCTCATTCGCCCACTCGGGGCGTTGTGTGAGGACGTGCAGGCAGGCTGCCGCCTCTTCGATCTCGCCGACGCACTCCCAGGGCTTCTGGCCGGCGAGTCCGGTCAGTTCGCGGAAGGAGCGCTCGTGGTCGGGCTCGGCGAGAAGGTTCTGGCCGAAGATTCCCAGCAGGCGCGCCTTGTCCATGACGGGAGCGAAGATCAGGAAGACGAAGTGGCACTTGGGGCAGCGGCCGCACCAGAGGGGTCCGGTGTGGCCAGCGAGCTTGAAATTCTCGTTGCAGCTTGAAAACACGTGATCGAAGCGTTGTTCGCGCGCGAAGAGAGCAGCGATGCGGGCTTCGGAATAGGGGCGGAGCAGCGAGAAATAGCGCAGCGCGCCGCCGGTGGCCGCGGCCAGCACCTCCGCGATGAGATGCTCGAAGGGCAGCGACTTCGAATGCTGGTGGTTGGCTTCGCGGCCGTCGTACTCGACGTTGCCCTCGCTGGCCGAGCGTTCGTTGGACAGGATGATGGCGTTGTAGCCGAAGAGCAGCGCGGCAAGCGCGGCGATCATCGAGTTGATGGCAGTCGAGGGGACATGGCCGTTATAGTAGGCCGGATTCTTGCCCAGCCGGATCATCTCGGGATCGAGCGTACGCTGCACGTAGAGCGGGGCGCGGCCGATCCTTTCGATCGAGCCGAGAATCGGGCCCTTGGGGTTGACGGCGAACGGGGTAAAGTCGACACCCGCCGCCTCGAGCAGCTCTTCGCTGACGAGGGAATCCTTGCCGCCGCCGATCGGCAGCAGTGCGCGATCGGGCAGCACCGGCGGGACATGGGGCGCGGCATCCTCGTCGGCCTCGATGCCGATCTGGCCGAAGCGCCTGAGGTTGTTCCGGGCATAAAACTCACCGAGTCCGTTCTCGTAGACGTCGAGCGCGAAGTCGCGCTCCCGGGACGTGAGCGGGAAGTCCACCGTGATAAGGGTCGGGGCGCGCAGCTTGAAGTAGCTGACGCCGAGAACGACGGCGGCGAGGTTCAGCAGCTTGCGGAACGAGGTGGTTTCGGCCGCGTCGGGATTGGTTCCGTGCGGGAACGTCAGCACTTCGGTGAAATGCAGGTCGTTCAAGCGATAGCCAAAGGCCGCTACGCCGGTCTGGGGGTCGAAGGCTGGCTGCTCGATAACGAAGGTTTCGGTCACGCTCAATAGATCCGGAGGCTGAGACGTAACACTATATCGGACGAAAGTCGCTGGAAGCCAAACTCGCGCAGCGTGCACTGCCAGGCGGAGCCGACCCGCTGGATGGAGAACAGGTTGTAGCGGCCCGGATCGTGGGCGCCGTTATTGCCCTGCGCGGCGCCGGCGGCCGCGACACCGACGACCGGCACGTCACCTGCCGGACCGGGGATCGCATAGATCGAGGACCGGTGCGTGTGGCCATGAAGGATCATCTCGGCGCCGTGCTCGGCCACAACCTCGCGGAAAAGCTTCGCTCCATAGAGCCCGAGGCGCGGATGCGCCTGTTCCTGGTTGGGCGGATGATGGATCAGGACGACGCGGAAATAGCCGCCGTCGCCGAGCAGCTTCAGGCAGCGGGCGAGGCGATCGGCCTGATCCTGCTCGAATCGTCCGGCGGCCACCCAGGGCGGGGTCGGCACGGCGCTGTTGCACGAGACGATGGCGACATTCTCGATGCGGCGTACGAATGGAAAGTCATGGCGATCCAGCGTTTCGCCACGCACGTAGCCGTCCCAGCGCTCCATGCCCTTCTGCAACTGGCCGGGCATATAGGCATCGTGGTTGCCCGGGCAGATGCACACCTGCTCGGGTGGGCCGACAGTCTCCAGCCAGTTGTGGGTGGTGTTGTACTCGGCGTCGAGCGCAAGATTGACGAGATCGCCGGTGATAGCCGTGAAATCCGGATTCTGCTCGCGCAGGTGCCGCACGAGCCGGGTCAGCCCCTCGCCATCGAGGGTCTTCTCGCGCTTGATCTTCCAGTTCAGGTAGCCGGTGATCCGCTTGTTCATCAGATCGCGCAACCGCACAGGTGGCAGCGGCGCCAGATGGACGTCGGAAATATGGGCAAGAGTGATCATTGCGGGCGGTAATGCCATGCTGCGTCCGGTAAGAGAATGGCCTAAATGACGCCAACGCATTGTTGCCATGCGAGGTTCAGAAGCCAATTTGAACCACTTGCAGCAATCGGACCCGGGGTCGTAGGCCCCTGTCGGGCTTCGGCAGGGAATGGGGAGAAGAAGAGTTGAAGTACGGGTTCGCATTCAAGCCGGGAGAACTTGACCGGGCGGCACAGCTGCGCTCCGGCGATGCTGCACGCCGAGATCCGCAGGCGCGCACGCTGGTGTTCTGGCGCGGCAAGCTGCTCGCCGACGACGACGGCAGGCCGCTGCCGGTGGCACTGGAGCATCCGGCGCTTTCCGACGCACGGGAAGCGCCGATCTTCCTGGGGCTGACCCCGGAGGGGCCGCGCTACGCCGTCGACCTCCCACTCTGGACCCCCGTGGAGGACGCGACCACGATCGGACAGTTCATCGACCAGAGCCAGCAGGTCCACCCCGGTTTCCCCGGCGGCAGGTTCATCGAGGTGCGTGGCCTCTTGCCGACGCTGTCGTCCATCGACGGCGAGTGCGTTGCGACCGGGCGCGCGCTGATAGGCTGGCACGGGACGCATCGGTTCTGCGCCAACTGCGGCGCACCGAGTGCGGTGGAAACCGCCGGTTGGGTGCGGAAGTGCCCGCAGTGCGGAACCCAGCATTTTCCGCGCACCGATCCGGTCGTGATCATGGCGATCACGCATGGCGACCGCCTGCTGATGGGGCGCAGCCCGAGCTGGCCGGACCGCATGTACTCCCTGCTGGCGGGGTTCGTGGAACCCGGTGAAACGGTCGAGGCGGCGGTCCGCCGCGAGGTGCTGGAGGAAAGCGCGATCCGGGTCGGGGCGGTGCAGTACGTCGCCTCGCAGCCATGGCCGTTCCCGATGTCGCTGATGTTCGGATGTCACGGCGAGGCCCAGAGCGAGGAGATCACGCTCGATCCGGTGGAGCTCTCCCATGCGCGCTGGTTCGGGCGCGACGAAGTCCATGAGATTCTCGCGGGAACGCATGCGGAGGTGAACTGCCCGAGGCGCGGCGCGATTGCCGGGGCCCTGATCGAGGGGTGGGCGCACGACAAGCTGTTCGATGCGGACTACTGGGCCAACTGAGTCCCGCGGCGTGTGCGGGGCCATGCCCGACAGGGGCCGGTTATTGGGATCAGCACGCGATGCTGGCAAGTCTTCTTAGGAACGGCTGCCAATAGGGGCCATCGACGCTAAAAAGGTCTTCCAACCCATTGCCGCAACCATGCCGGCGGGTGAAGTTCTGCGCCAGAAAACCGGTGGCCGAAGGGGTCGTCGGACAGCGGAGAGCTTGAAGTGAACATCTTCAGAACCGTAGTTGTGGCCGGATTCATCGGGCTTGGACTTGCAGGGTCGGCCCTCGGACAGACCGCGCTGGACCAGGTCAAGTCGGCCGGGGCCCTGCGTGTTGGTACCGAGGGCACCTATGCTCCGTTCACCTTTCATGATCAGACCGGTGCACTGGTCGGCTTCGACGTTGAGATCGCGCGGGAGATCGCCAAGCGCATCGGGGTCGAGGCGCAGTTCGTCGAGGGTCCGTGGGACGGGCTCATCGCCGGCATCGACGCCAACCGCTACGACGTCGTGATCAACCAGGTCGGCATCACCGACGCTCGCAAGGAGAAGTACGATTTCTCCGAGCCATACATCGCCTCGAAGGCGGCGCTGATCGTTAGGGGGGACAATAGCGACATCACCTCGTTTGAGGCACTTAAGGGCAAGAAGGCAGCCCAGACGATCACCAGCAATTTCGGCAAGCTGGCCGAAGCGAACGGCGCCGAGATCGTGCCGACGGACGGTTTCGACCAGTCCATCGCGCTGGTGATACAGGGCAGGGCCGACGCTACGATCAATGACAGCTTGTCGTTCTACGACTTCAAGAAGCAGCAGCCGGACGCCAACGTGAAGATCGCGGCGACCCAGGCCGACGCCGACTACTCCGGTGTGTTGCTTGCCAAGAACAAGCCTGAACTGGTCGAGGCCATCAACAAGGCCCTCGAAGAGATCAAGGCCGACGGCACCTACGCTGCCATCTCGCAGAAGTACTTCGGCGCAGACGTCTCGCAGTAAGCCGCTAACCGCAGCATGCTAGAGGATCGGCCGACCGGCCGGTCCTTCTTGTTTGGAGTGCAGATGCCGCACTGGCTCAACCTGATGATCGAGGCCTTGCCCTCGCTGCTGTGGGCATGCGTGCTGTTTACCGTGCCCCTGACACTGCTGAGCTTCTTGTTCGGCCTTGCCCTCGGCTTCGGCGTGGCGCTTGTGCGGCTGTTCGCCCCCTTGCCGCTCGTCTGGCTGGTCCGGTTCTATGTGTGGATCATCCGGGGCACGCCGTTGCTGGTGCAACTGTTCCTGATCTTTTACGGACTGCCCAGCGTCGGTATCGTGCTCGATGCGTTTCCCGCAGCGCTGATCGGCTTCACGCTCAATGTCGGGGCCTACACCTCCGAGATCGTCAGGGCGACTCTCGGTTCTGTGCCGAAGGGACAGTGGGAAGCCTCCTACTCCATCGGCATGACCTGGACGCAGTCGATGCGCCGGATCATCCTGCCGCAGGCGGGCCGGATAGCGGTCCCGCCGCTTTCCAACACGTTCATCTCGCTGGTCAAGGACACCTCGCTGGCAGCCGCCATCACGGTGCCTGAGCTGTTCCGCGCCGGCCAGCGTATCGTCGCGACCACCTACGAGCCGCTGATCATCTATGTGCAGGTGGCGCTGATCTATCTTGTGGTCAGCTCGGTGCTGTCGGCGTTGCAGACCCGGCTCGAAAGGCGCCTCTCCCGCTATGGCGGTTACATCGGGGCGTCGTCGTGATCGCGCTCGAAGACATCCACAAGAGCTTCGACGAGATCGAGGTGTTACGGGGCGTCTCGCTGCAGGTGGTCGAGCGATCGGTGACGGCGCTGATCGGTCCCTCCGGCAGCGGAAAGAGCACGCTGCTGCGTTGCGTGAACCTCCTCGAGATGCCGCAGGCGGGCGTCGTGACGGTGGGCGAGGCAAGCGTGCGCTTCGGGGCGGGGACGCATCCGGGCAGGGCCGAGGTGCTGGCGCTGCGACGCAAGACCGGCATGGTGTTTCAAAGCTTCCAGCTCTTCCCCCATCTGACCGCCCTCGAGAACGTGATGGAGGGACTGCTCACCGTGCAGCGCTGGCCGCGCGAAAAGGCCGAGGTCCGCGCAAGGGACTTGCTGGCGAAGGTCGGAATGTCGGCCAAGGCGGATGGGTGGCCGGCGCATCTATCGGGAGGGCAGCAGCAGCGCGTCGCCATCGCCCGGGCGCTGGGGCCCGCGCCGCAGGTGCTGCTCTGCGATGAGCCGACGTCGGCGCTTGACCCCGAACTCGCAGGAGAAGTCGTCGAGGTGCTGGCGCAACTGGCGCGAGAGGGCATGACGATGCTGCTCGCGACACATGACCTGCGGCTTGCGGCCAGCATCGCCCGGGAAGTGGTGTTCCTCGACAGGGGCGAGGTGGTGGAGGCGGGGCCAGCGCAGGATGTTTTCGGTGCGCCCCAAAAGGAGCGCACCAGGCAGTTCGTCGCCAGCCTCGGGGCCTAGTTCGGGGTGGTGTCGTTCACAGCCCGGTCCGCCTCGCTCGAGAAGGTCCGGATCTGCTCATTCTTCTGCTCGTCGGTGAGGCCAGGCTGACTGCTCAGCTGCTGGCAGTAGGTGTAGACCAGTTGGTCGATGATCTGGTCGTTGGAAATGCCGGCTTCCTTGAGTAGGAATATCGCAGACTGAACTGCCTGCGGGGCGCTGAGATCGGTGCTGGGAGGCAGAATCCGATTGACCGCTTCGGTATTGGCCGGGTCGCTGAAGCTGGCAGGCGTCGGGCATTCCAGCGCGAGTGCCGACGACGCCGTCAGCATGACGAGAGCGGCGGCGGAGAGGCGGAGTAGAGGCAGCATTGGGTCCTCCTCGGACATTGCAGGTACACAGTGCGGTCGTCGCACGACATCTTGTCAGGCGGGCAGCCGCCGAACGGTTGCCCGCTGGTCGAGGGCGTATGCAGCCGCCCAGCGGGTAAACATTCCGTCCATCCCGTTGAGTCATGACGACTGAAGTTCAATGCAGAAAAACGGGCTTGTTTGATTGGAATGCCGAGCAGTCATGCCTGGCTGCCTCAGTCTCACCACGTCGCGGCGCTAACCCGTGGGCAGACACGGGTTTCACGGGGCGCCGACAATCGGAGGAAGCGGCCTTGAAAATTGACTGCACGCCCGCAATTTTGCGTGGACGCATTGCCGGCCATGGTGCTAATGCGCATTTCAGGCGTCAGGAGGCGCCCAGGATGGTGAAGGCTTATCCAGTGATCCGACGACCGTAAGCGGTCGCAGCCGGCAGTCTTGTCGCCGGCAGGTAAGTCGTCGTCTCTCCAGATCCCGGGCCTTGTCACATGATTGCGCCTTCCGCCTCCAGCGCTGCCGAGGCAGCTACGCCTCCGCAAGCCGGCCTGCCCAACGTCCGGTTCGCCACTCCCACCGATGAGCAGTTTGTCGAGGACCTGCAGGCGATCGCCTTCGGTCCTGGACGTTTTGCGCGTACCGCGTTCCGGGTGCGCGAGCGCTTTCCCATCGATCCGTCGCTGAGCCTGATCGCCGAAGTGAACGGCGTTCCGTGTGGCGCGGTGTGGATGACCCCGATCAGCGTTGGCGGGATCGACGGCTACCTGCTCGGGCCGCTGGCGACCCATCCGGATTTCCGCAAGCGGGGGGCGGGCAAGCTTCTCGCCAAGGAAGTGACCCGCGTTGCGCTCGAGCGCGGGCAGGGCAGCTTCGTGTTGCTCGTGGGCGATCGCGACTACTATTGCCCGCTCGGCTGGGTGCCGACCGAGCCCGGTGCGGTCGAGTTTCCCGGCCCAGTCGACCCGACCCGCGTGCTCGTCTACTCTGCGGATCCGACAATGGCCGACCGTCTCAAGGGTCCGATCAAGGCATTCGGGGCCGGACAGCGGTCGTAACCGATTGGTTCGCGGTTGCAGGACGAGAGAGCACTCATCGACAGAATCAGCGACCGGCTGCTGCACGAACCGCAGGCATTCGAGGCAGGAGCCGGGATGCAGCCGGATTGGATGCCGGACGTGCCGCACGGCCGGCCGCCCGTGCATGCGGCGGTGCTGATCGCGCTGGTGCAACGGCCCGAGGGGCTCTCGATCCTCTACACCGAGCGCTCGCCGGAACTGCGCTCTCATTCGGGGCAGATCGCCTTTCCGGGAGGCAAGGTCGACCCTACCGATACCGATGCGGCCGATGCGGCACTGCGCGAGGCGTGGGAGGAAGTCCAGCTTCAACGCGATGATGCGCGCGTCTTGGGGTTCATGCCACTCTACTTCACCGGCACCAATTACCTGATCACCCCGGTGGTGGCGGTGGTGGAGCCGAGAGCTCCGTTCATTCCAAATCCGGGAGAGGTGCGGTCGGTATTCGAGGTGCCGCTCGAGTACCTGATGACGCCCGGCAGTTTCAGCACCTTCCATATCCGTCGGAATGGGCGCGAGCACAGCACATGGCAAATCCAGCACAGCGGGCTTGTCATCTGGGGGATTACAGCGAACCTTACGCGTCGCTTCCATGACCTGGCGCTGGCTCCGGAGATCGGGTGAGCAATAACGGCAACATCGAGGAGCGCCTGCGGCGCGCCGACTGGCTGACGCGGCCGGAGACGCAGCGCATCCTGGCATTGCTGGACGGGGTGGCCGGGAGGACGCGCGTCGTCGGCGGGATTGTCCGCGACACTCTGCTCGAGCTGCCACACGATGGCACGGACCTCGACATCGCCACCGAACTCGTGCCCGACGAGGTTACGCGGCGGGCGCGGCATGCGGGTCTCGCCGTCTATCCAACCGGAATCGAGCACGGCACCGTGACCCTGCGGCTCGATGCGCTGACGGCCGAAGTCACCACTCTGCGCGAAGACATCGAGACCGACGGGCGCCGCGCGGTGGTGCGGTTCGGCAACGACTGGGGCGCCGATGCCATGCGTCGCGATTTCACGCTCAACGCGCTCTATGTCGGGATGGACGGCACGCTGTTCGATCCGCTGCACGGGTTGGACGACCTTCTGGCGCGGCGGGTGCGCTTCATCGGCTCGCCGGAGGCGCGCATCGCCGAAGACCGGCTGCGGGTGTTCCGCTTCTTCCGATTCTCGGCCAGCCATGGCAACGAGCAACTCGATCCGGCGGGGCTCCACGCCTGCGCGGCTGCGGCAGGAACGTTGGGAGGCCTCGCAGCCGAGCGGGTCGGCGCCGAGATGCGCAGGATGCTGGCACTGCCGTCCGTCGCGAAGACCCTGCAGGCGATGGAGGGAGCCGGGATCCTCGAATTCGGCCGCATCACGCTGGAGCTTCTGAAGCGCTACGAACGGCGGGCGACTCGGCCCGGACTACATGCGCGACTCGCGCTGGTCGGTGCAGAGGGAGGCCTGGAGCGGCTGCAGGCCATGTGGCGCCTCTCCAACGAGGACGTCGCAAAGGCGAGCGCGGTGCTGGCGGGGGCGCAACTGCTCGCCGAGATGCGGCTCAACGAGGCCGCATACCGCTATCCCATGGCGCTGGCCGATGCCCTCGACGTCGCGGCAGCGCTGGCCAATTGGGGCGATGACGCCAGGCTGGGAGTCGTCGAGCGGGTACAGCGGATCAACGTTCCGCGCTTCCCGATCGGCGGCAAGGAGCTGTTGAGCCTCGGAGTAAGGCCCGGTCCGGGACTTGGGGCGGAGCTTGCGCGGCTGGAACGCGCCTGGATCGAAAGCGGGTTCACCCTCGACCGACAGGCGCTCCGTGAAATGGTTTCGAACGGCGGGGCTAGGTAAGGGCGGCGCCCTTGTCGTGCACGCGCGCTTTGATGCGCTCGATCATCTCGGGACGTACTGTCTCTTCGTCGTGAGCACTCCGCAAGTGTTCCGCGGCGCGGCGGACGATCTCGGCAGTGTCGTCGGCCTCGGTGTGCCACGTGCATCCCGGTACCAAAGTACCACATTCGAAGGACTTCATGATCGGTCTCCGTCGTTGGTGGCGGCAGATTGGGTCACAACAATACGGCAACGGCAGGGCCAGTTCCGCACCCGGAATGGTGCGCGACGTGACCCCAGCTTTTACTAAACATCCATCAATTCGGGATGTAGTGAGAGGGATTCAACGTAGTAGTCCCGTCATTATGAGTAGAGTTGTTCATGGCGCGGCCGGGGGCTCTGGAATGTTGTTCCTGGTCTGCGACTCTCGCTTTCGCGCGCATGCCGAAAAAATGGCGGCCCACCTTGGGGCTCCGCTGCTGACGATCGGTGAGTTCGGCCCTTCCGCCCTTGATGAGGCAGACCAGGTGGTGGTCGACGCCGACCTGAGAAGCCCGGACTCTGTAGATCTGCTGAAGCATGCACTCGATCGTGTTCCGGAAATACGATCCAGAACGTTTCTCATCGATGAGGGCTCAGCGGAGCGATTTCTGCGCGTCCAGGCCAATGCACTCGGTGCGTCCCGGCATCTGGTGCGACGTCTTGCGCTCATGCAACTGCAGCGCGAAAGCTCGCTTGTCGAAACCAAGCCCCCACGCACGATCCGTGAGACGGCGGCACTGAGGGCCGCCCCGGGCGGCGTTTCGATCATCAGGGCTGAGGAGTCGCTCGATCACCTGTTCGAAGGTGTCCTGAGCGGGCAACCTATGTCGCTTCAGAGCGTGTCCGTTGCCGCGGCGGGCGTGCTGGCGAGTGTGGGCGACATCGGCGCGGAGCAATGGCTGGCGACGGTGCGCGAGCATCATGAGGGGACGTTTCAGCACTGCATGCTGGTGACGGGTGTCGCCGCCGCATTCGCAAAGGGGTCGGGGCTGGCCTCGACGCAGGCCGCTGCGCTGATGAACGCCGCGCTGCTCCACGATATCGGCAAGGCCGTGATTCCTCGTCACATCCTGGACAAGCCGGGCAAGCTCACTCCCGAGGAGTTCGGAGCAATCAAGTTGCACCCCGCGGCAGGCTGGGACTACTTGAAGAAGCATGGTGGGGTGTCGCCCTTAATCATGGATGCGGTACGGCATCATCACGAGGCACTGGATGGTAGCGGCTATCCGGATGGTCTCCTGGGCGAGCAAATCCCCCCGCTCACCCGCATCCTGACCGTCTGCGACGTCTTCGCGGCGCTGGTCGAGCACCGACCATACAAGGCGACGCGCACCCCGGCAGAGGCGGTGGAAATCCTCATCGACATGACCCTGAGCAGCAAGGTGGACTACAGCCCCGTGCGCGCCCTGGCGGCGAGTTTCGGCATCGCGTTGCCGCCCACCATGGGGGGGTTGGTCGCCGAGGTGGCAGGCGTGCGGACGCGCGGCTGATCAATCGTCCTCGAAGTTGCCCAGCGGGTTGAGGCCGCGGATCGCCGTGCCGTCCTCCGTGCGGATGACTTCGCGCGGCTCGACGCCGCTTTCCGCAGCGATCGCGTCCGCGAGCGGCTGCGAGTGGGTCACCACCCAGATCTGCGCACGCCCGGCAGCCCTGGCGATGGTCTTCGCCAGCGCCGGCAAGAGGCCCGGATGGAGGCTCGTCTCTGGTTCATTGAGGGCGATGAGCGGCGGCAGGCGGTAGGAGAGCAGTGCGCCCATCAGGGCGAGGAACTGCAGTGTGCCGTCGGATAGCTCGTGCGCCCAGAACGTGCGCATCGGCGTCTCGGGGAAAACGAGGCCGAAGGTCGCAGATTCTTCAGGGTAGGGAACGACGAGCTTTGCCCCGGGAAAGGCGAGGTCGACGGCGGCATCGAGGTCGTATGTGTCCTGCCTGATGTGACGGAGGGTGGAGAAGACGGCCGCCAGGTTTGTCCCGTCGGAGGCGAGCAGGGGCGACGTGATGGCGCGGCAAGGTCGGCGCAGACCCGAGTCCGCATCTGTCCGGAAGCCATGGAAGAAGCGCCAGTTGGCGAGTTCCTGTCGGAGCGTCGAAATCTCGGGATAGCCTGCGCCTACCGTGGCGAGGGCAGTCTCGC